>NZ_LMCO01000019.1:0-86598 GCF_001424825.1 Ensifer sp. Root31
CCAGCCGGTCCGGTCGGGGGCTTGCCTCAGCGCCAGTGGAGATGTCGAGTGTCGCATGTCTAAATGGCTGACGACGCGCCGCCCAAAGTGACATTTCTACTTTGCGCCAACGTGGACAGTTCAACCTTGCTGCCACAGTTGTTGTAGCCGGGTACATTCTATTTTCAAGTGCGACATGCCAATGATTTCAATGGTTTCCCCTTGGAGATTTTGGGATGTCACGAAGCTATTCGCAGCTGAATCTGGCGGATCGCCGCCGCCTCTATCACTTTGTCGAACGCAAGGTGCCGATCAATGAAATGGCGCGCCAACTCGGTCGTCACCGTTCCACCATCTATCGCGAGATCAGGCGCAATACATTCCACGATCGCGAACTGCCCGAATACAGCGGCTACTTCCCAACGGTTGCCGACGACATCCGCAAAGAGCGGCGGCGGCGTTTGAGGAAGCTGNCATCTATCGCGAGATCAGGCGCAATACATTCCACGATCGCGAACTGCCCGAATACAGCGGCTACTTCCCAACGGTTGCCGACGACATCCGCAAAGAGCGGCGGCGGCGTTTGAGGAAGCTGATGCGGCACCCGCAATTGCGCGCACTGGTCATCGAGCAGCTGGAGGCGCTGTGGTCACCGGAACAGATCGCCGGTCGCCTGTTCGCCGATGGCGTGAGCGCCGTCCGCGTCTGCACCGAGACGATCTATCGCTTCATCTATGGCAAGGAAGATCAGGCGCTGGAGCTCTATCAGCATCTGCCAGAAGGCCGTCGCAAGCGCCGCCCGCGCCGCTCCCGCAAACCCCGCGACGGCTCGATCCCGTTGGACTGCAGGATCAGCCAACGCCCTGATTTCATTGCCGATCGGTCTCAGTTCGGCCACTGGGAGGGTGATCTGCTGATCTTCCGGCGCGACCTCGGTGAAGCCAATGTCACCTCGCTGGTCGAGCGCAAGAGCCGCTACACGGTGATGATCAAGAATGGCAGCCGTCACTCTCGTCCGCTCATCGACAAGATCATCGATGCCTTCTCACCGCTACCCGCCTTTGCCCGGCAGAGCTTCACCTTCGACCGTGGTACCGAGTTTCGCGGTTTCAAGGCTTTGGAAGATGGACTCGGCGCCAGGAGCTGGTTTTGCGATCCGAATTCACCGTGGCAGAAAGGCGCGGTCGAGAACACCAACAAGCGCATCCGTCGCTTTGTGCCGAGCGATACGGACCTGTCTGCCGTCAACCAGCCGCAACTGGTCGCCCTCGCCCACCATCTCAATTCACTGCCGAGGAAGTGCCTTGGTTACCGCACGCCCGCCGAAGTCTTCATGGCCCATTTGCGCGAAAGTGGCTAACCCTCTACGCTTCACACGTCATTGTTGCACTTGGATTAGATTCTCCACCGCAAAGTTAAAGTGTCCTGATCCTGCAAAGTAAGAATGTCACTCTCCCCGGGTTTTGATGACCTGGGAGATTGCGGATGGGATTGATTGCGATGAGCGAGCGTGACCTGAGATTTTGTCGAAAGTGACCGCCGGGCGCATGACGTTGGTTTCGGCAGCGCATGTGCTTGGCTTGAGTACCCGCCAGGTGCGTCGTCTGTTGGACCGGATCGGCGCTGGCGATCGGCTGGCATCAGCGTTGACGTAATCGCCGAGAAACTCGGACGACATCGTTCGACGATTTTTCGCGAACTGCGACGCAACGCGTTTGAGGATGAAAAGATGCCGGACCTCAACGGCTATTACTGCGTGACCGCCAACGACATGGCGCGAGAGCGGCGTGCCAAGCTGCGCAAACTTGCCCGGATCTCGCATCTGCCGCCAATCGGTGATCGAGCGCATCATGCATGGTTGGTCGCCGCAACAAATCGCCGGCCGACTGCAGTTGGAGCGCCATCCGATTTCTGTCAGCCATGAGACGATCTACAAGTTCGCCTACTCCGCGGATGGGCATGCGATCAAGCTCTGGCGGCATCTGCCGGAGCACCGCGCCAGACGTCGGCCGCGGCATGCCAGGCGTCGTCATGGCAGGCGGTTCAGCCCGGATGTCAACATTCTCTACCGTCCCGACACCGTTGCTGCGCGCAAGCAGTTCGGTCATTGGGAATGCGATCTCATTCAATTCCGCAAGAAGTTCGGCAAGGCGAATGTGACGTCGCTGGTCGAGCGGGTTAGCCGATTTGCCGTTTTTCTGCGCAACAACGACCGGCAATCACGGCCGGTGATGGATGGGCTGATCCAAGTGCTGCAATCCCTCCCTCACCTCGCCCGTCGCTCGATTACCTTCGATCGCGGCACGGAGTTCACGGACTGGTCTTACTTGCAGGCAAGCATTGGAACACAAACATGGTTCTGCGACCCCCAATCTCCTTGGCAGAAGGGTACCGTTGAAAACACCAACAGGCGGGCAAGGAAATGGCTTTCGAGAGAGGTCGATCCATTGTCTCTCAATGATCGCGATCTCACCGAGATCTGCAATCACCTGAACGCAACGCCACGAAAATGCCTTGGCTACAAAACGCCAGCTGAAGGCGCACGGGCTAGCGTCGCAAAGCCCGCAGGTCGCGGTTCGTCGTGAACTCACAGATGCCTTCCGATCCGGCGATATGTCGCTGGATCACTCCCGCCGCCACGAGAATGCTTTGATCGAAGTCTCTTTTCCCAACCCGTTCATGGATCGCTCCGCTGGCAGTGCCGGGGGTGACGAGGGTCATCGTGTGGTCGTAGCAGGAACCGTCGTGCGACATCCCGATAACCATCGTAGACAAGACCACCGTTGGCCTCGATGAGAATAGTCCTGTATCGACGGTAAAGAAATGGAATCCGGTACCACGGCACGCCGGGACGCTGATGATGCAGCACATGCAAATTGTTGAAGAGGAAGAGCACCCCGAAGAGAGCACTATTCTCAACGATCGCCGTACGCTCATCGTGATTATCTGCATATCGGTGCTCGGCATACGACCGCAATCTGCTGAGTGCCGCACCGAAATAGACGAAGCCAAGAAGATAGAGCCACAGCGGCATATCGCAAATCCAAAACACCCAAGCTGATACAAATGCGACGCCGATGATGTGCCGCGCCCAGATGTACGCTCGCTGGCGGTCACCCTTTAATATCTGCATCGTTTCCTGTGCCAGAAAATTCACGATCATGACGAGCGGCCCGATCGTTAGCCTTCCAAGCAGCGTTGTGTTCCAGGATGCAAGAGCCTTGCCAAGACGGCCCATCGCCTCCCAGGCATTTTGGGTAAAATAGGAGGATTCGGGGTCTTCAATTGGGTCCGTAAGATGCTCGTCTCGATGATGAACCAGATGCTCTTCCCTATAGATCGCGTAGGGCAACCAAAGGGATAATGGCGGCCACCCGATCGCGTCGTTTACAAGACGGTTCCGGGTTGGATGCCCGTGGATGACTTCGTGCTGAAGCGACCCGTGCCAAGCAATCAGCCAGCCACCTAAGCCAAATACTGCAGCCGCGGGCATTGCTTGCCAGAACCAAGTCAAGCCGAAGAAACCACCATAGATGACGAGAGCCAAGGCCACAGTCTGCCATTCAATACGGGCGATGATTGAAAGGGCAGATTGCGAAGGAAGAGTGTCAGACGACAGGTGGCTGGACATGAAGCAGGTTCCGGCAAAGGGGAAAAAGCGATAGATTTCAAGCGCCAATATAAAAGGCCGATGCCTCATGCCGCGCCGCATGGCTTTGCAGCGGAGCCGCGAAAAAAGGAAACCGGTTGCGCAAAAAAGCCGGATCGCAAAATATTTATTCTATGTAATTTATAGATTATTGGCTTTAATCCCTTCATCGAATTGACAGCCGTCCTTTCCACTTTGTGGCCGGGCGCTCATGATTGGAGGGACATTAAATGACATTCCACCCTACACGCCGACAGGTGTTGATCGGCGGCGCTTCTATTGCGACCGTCGTCGCGCTCGGTGGCGTCCATCCCGCCTTCGCCAATACCGATCGCACCAAAATCACCGTGCGCATCGACAAGGACCTTTCCAACTTAGATCCGGCCCACCGCTCCGGCCCGGTCGATCTCAACGTTATCTGGTCCGTGCAACAGGGCCTGATCTCCTTCAAGCCAGGTTCGACCGAGTGGGAGCTCGATGCGGCCGAAGAACTGGAGCAGGTGAACGACACTGAAATCCGCTTCAAGCTGCGCGGCGGCCTCACCTTTACCGACGGCTATGGCGACCTAACGGCCGAGGACGTGAAGTTCTCCTTCGAGCGCTTCATCAATCCCGATGCCGATGGCAAGCCCGTCACCTATGCCAAGGACTGGTCCGCACTCGATCGCGTCGAGGTGACGGGGCCACTCGAAGGCCGCATCATCCTGAAGAACCCGGCGCCGGCGCTTTACACGATCGCGCTAGCCGATGGTTCGGGCCGCATCATCTCGAAGAAGGCTTTCGAAGCGCACGGCAAGGACATCGCTACAAAACTGATTGGTAGCGGTCCTTATGTACTCAAGCAGTGGACCCCGCGCGAGCAATTCGTTCTCGAAATCAACCCAAACTACAAGGGGCCGATCAAGCCGTACTTCCAGCGGATCGTCGGCAAGCCAATCGGCGAACAGAAGACTGCAGAAATCGCCTTCCAGTCCGGCGAGATCGATTTTACTGCCATCGATCCGGAAAGCGGCAAAGCGCTATCTGATCTGCCGGATGCAAGCGTGACGGAAATTCCCGCCATCGACTATGTCTGGTTCGGGCCGAACATCGAGAAGGCACCGTTTGACGATATCCGGGTTCGCCAGGCGATCCGCTACGCCGTCGATATCGAAGCTATCCTGCAGGGCGCCTATTCCGGCATCTATCCGCGTGCCAACGCGCTGCTCGCACCGAACCTGCTCGGCTACTGGAAGGATGCGCCTGTCTATGCCCGCGACCTGGAAAAAGCGCAGAGCCTGCTCGCTGAGGCGGGCCACGCCGATGGCTTCAAGACGAAGCTGACGATCGAAGCCAATGCGCGCTATGAGGCGATCGCCCAGATAATCCAGGCCAATCTTGCCGAAGTCGGTATCGAGGTCGAAATCGAGGCACTGGAGTCCGCAGCCTATTGGGCGCTCGGCGAAAACGATGCCAGCAAGGATCTCGAACTGTCGCTGATCAAATACAACGGCAAGTTCGACCCCGGCTTCCAGACGCAGTGGTTCACGTCAGCACAGGTCGGTCAATGGAACTGGCAGCGTTGGAAGAACACCGATTTCGACGCCCTGCACGAAAAGGGTGGCGTCACCGTCGATCCGGCTGAGCGCGAGAAGATCTACATTGAGGCGCAGAAGCTGCTTGATGAATCCGCAGCCTTCATCTGGATCACCCACAACCTTAACGCTTTCGCTTCCCGGAAGTGGCTGAAACCCGGCGTCCTGCCGAATGGCAACAACTGGCTCTACACGGCCTTTACGGAAGCGACGGCTTGATCCAGTGACTGCGCTTACACGGACAAAACGGGATGCGCCGCGATGAGAAGCGCATCCCTTCAGATTCATCTCACCTTCAAACTGGCGACGGCGCTTCTCGCCGTTGCCGGCTCAGTCGTGCTTCTGATGGCTCTGACGCGGCTGATCCCGGGCGATCCTGCAACCGTGGTCCTTGGTTCGCGCGCAACACCGGAAGCGGTCGCTGCGCTCAACGCCCGCATCGGGCTCGACAAGCCGCTGATCGCGCAGGTGCTCGCCTTCTTCGGTCGGCTCTTCTCCGGCGATCTCGGCGAAGATGTCTTTAATGGTCGGCCGGTTCTTGCCCTCGTTGCCGCCACTCTGCCGAACACGGCGGCGCTTGCGATCTCCGCTATGCTGTGCGCAATCGCCTTCGGTGTGCCGCTCGCCCTGCTCGCTGCCCGCTGTCCGGGTGGCAAGGTCGATCGGCTGATCGCATACCTGAGTGTCGCCTTCATCTCGACGCCAAGCTTCGTCGTGTCGATTTTCCTCCTGATGGTGTTCTCCGTGACCTTCCGCTGGTTTCCAGTTCTGGGTGTGGGCGAAAGCGGGGATCTCAGTGATCAGCTTTGGCATCTCGTGCTTCCGACCACTGCACTCGCTGCTGGCTGGATTGGCTATATCGCTCGCCTTCTACGGTCCTCGCTGCTCGAGGTGCTCGGTGAAAACCATATCCGCACGCTGCGCGCTTATGGCGTTAGCGAAACGGTTATCTTGCTCAAGTATGCGCTGAAGCCAGCAGTACTGCCGACCGTTGCAGTGCTCGGCATGGGGTTTGGCGATCTTCTTGGCGGCGCGGTCTTTGCCGAGGTGATCTTCAACCGCCCTGGCCTCGGCTCGCTGATCTACGACGCCATTCGGACGCGCAACTACCCGGTCGTTCAGGGCGGCGTCTTCGTCATCGTCACTCTATATGTGTTGACGAACCTCATCACTGACCTTGGCCAGAGCCTGATCGATCCGCGCGAGCGCGCGCGCCTCGCCGTGGGGAGACACTAGGGATGGCCGTCCTCTTTGACCTCCCCCGACGTCCAGGCGGCACTTTCGCGCTCATTGCGGTGACGCTTCTTTGTGTGGTCGCGATCGCCGCGCCGCTGATCGCACCTTATGGCCCGAACTCCATCGCGCCCGGCAACCGACTGATGGACCCCTCGCTGCAGCATCTGCTTGGAACGGATCATCTCGGTCGTGACATCCTGAGCCGCCTAATCTACGGCGCGCGGGTGGCGCTCGGCATCTCGCTCTCGGTCATCGCCATTTCCCTGATAATTGGTGTAACCCTCGGGATCGCGGCCGCCCTTTCGCCGCGCGCCGTCGATCTGTTCGTCATCGGCGTCTTCGATATTGTCACCTCGTTTCCGAGCATCATCCTAGCACTGGCGCTGGTCGCCGTATTCGGTCCGGGCCTCGGCAATGTCGTCCTGCTCGTCAGCATCGTCTTTATCCCCCATTTCGGCCGGGTCGCCCGCGCCCAAACAATCGCGATCCGCAACAGCCCGTTCATTGAGGCCGAAAGAGTACTCGGTGCTCAGTCCTGGCGGTTGATCCTTCATCACGTCACGCCAAATATCATCAGCCCAATTTTCGTGCTGGCCTGCATGGACATTCCCGTTGTCATCACCATCGAGGCGGGGCTCAGCTTTCTTGGTCTTGGCGTACGTCCGCCGCTCGCAAGCTGGGGCAATCTGCTCAACGATGGCTATACCTATCTCGACCGGTCGATCTGGCTGGCCACGTTTTCCGGCTTGGTGCTGGTTCTCGCCACTCTCGGCTTCGCGCTCCTGGGCGAAGCTCTGCGTGACTCGCTCGACCCCAAGCTGAGGAAGACCCTATGAAAGACGCCCTCGTCACAATTGAAGGCCTGAACGTATCCTACCGGGGGTCGGGGCGCACGGCTCATATTCTCGATGGTGCGGATATCATCATCGGACGGGGGCAATCGGTGGGTCTCGTCGGCGAAAGCGGCAGTGGCAAATCGACAGTGGCCTTGGCAATGCTTGGGCTGCTTGCCGACGATGCAGAGGTTTCCGCACGCCGCGCTGTGTTCGACGGCCGCGAGACCAACTTCGCCGTGAAGGAAACGGCGGCGCTACGCGGTGCCGATATCTCGATGATTTTCCAGGACCCGATGACGGCGCTCAATCCGATGTTCACCATCGGCACCCAACTCGTCGATATTCAGCGTCGGCGGTTTCCCAAGGAGAGCCGACGGAAGCTCTGGGGTCGGGCTCAAACGATGCTTGCCGATGTTGGTGTGCAAGACGCAGCAGCGCGCATGCGCCGATACCCACACGAGTTTTCCGGCGGTATGCGTCAGCGTGTGGTGATCGCCATGGCGCTTCTGGTCGAGCCGAAACTGCTAATTGCCGATGAGCCGACCACGGCGCTCGATGCGACGATCGAAGCGCAGGTCGTCGAAGTGTTGCACCGGTTGAGACAACGGACGGCCGCGTCCATGCTCATCGTCAGCCACAGCATGGGACTGATCGCCGAACTCTGCGACAGTGTCATCGTGATGTATGCAGGAACGGTGGTGGAAAGCGGGCCCGTACGCGACGTGCTGCATCGTCCGCGACACCCCTACACCCGCGCGCTGCTTGCGTGCGAGGTCAATCCCTACGCCGCCTTCCACCCGTCGCAGGACCTCGCGACGATCCCGGGCAACGTCCCCGATCCCGCCCGCCGACCTGAAGGCTGCATCTTCGCCGGCCGCTGTTCCTCCCGCCACAACCGTTGCAGCGACAAGCCGCCCCGCCGGCAGGCGGACAGCGGACAGGCCTACTCCTGCTGGTTGGAGGCTGCCTGATGACCCCTACGGCACTCATCCTGAAGGATGCTGTCGTCCGCTACGATCGGTTGACGGCAGTCGATGGCGTCTCGCTGGAGCTGCGACGCGGCGAGACCCTGGGTCTCGTCGGGGAGAGCGGCTGCGGAAAGTCGTCTGTCGCCCGCGCGATCGTGGGGCTTCAGCCGCTTGCGGCCGGTAAGCTGACGATCGAGGGCGAGACGCTGCAGGATTTGACCAGTCGGCGCCGCAGCGATCTGCAGCGCAGGATCCAGCTGCTGTTTCAAGACCCGGCCGCCTCACTTTCTCCGCGTATGACGGTGCACTCCTTGCTTGCCGAGCCGCTGAAAATCAGAAAGGTACACACGCCCGAAAGCTGGGCGCGGATATCGGCGCTGGCGGAAGGCATCGGTCTTGGCGAACAGCTTCTGTCGCGCTATCCGCATCAACTGAGCGGCGGACAGGCGCGGCGCGTGGCGCTCGTGCGGGCACTTGCGGCCGAACCGTCGATCATCGTTGCCGACGAACCAACGGCCGGTCTCGACATTTCCATCCAAGGCGAGCTTCTGAACCTTCTGCGGGCACTGAGAGATCGTCTCAGCCTCAGCTACTTGCTCATCTCCCACAATCTCAATGTAGTCGGCCGCGTGACCGATCGTGTGGCGGTAATGTATCTCGGCCAAATTGTCGAAAGCGGGCCGACGGCCGCATTATTTCGCGATCCCGCGCACCCCTATACACAGGCACTGCTCTCGGCCAACCTCACGCTCGATCCCGGTCGCCGACGCGTGCGCATTGTGCTCTCGGGCGAGCTTCCTAGCCCGAGCAACCCGCCCTCCGGGTGCCGCTTCCACAAGCGTTGTCCACTGGCAAAGCCGAGATGCGTCGGCGAAGCACCCACCCTTCAGGCCGGAGCGGATGGACGTAGCGTCGCATGCCACTTCCCGCTCACCGCAGAAGCCATCGTCCTGCCTCAGGCGATAGCGGGATAACCATGACGCACAGCATCCCGATCAAATTCCGCCAACCTTTCGTAGTCGGCATCACCCAGCAGGCTGATCCCGCGCAGCGAAAGCGTGTCGCAGACATCGGCGACCTCCGGATCGGCTATCGTCTCCGCCAAGGCGCGGCGCAGAACCGCCAGGTCCTTGGTCGGCGTTCCGGCGGCCGTGATAAAGGGCAGGCCCGGTCCCTTGGCGGTCTCCGCAAGGATGCGAACACCGGCGACACGATCAGGGTCGAATCGCAGAGTATTGCCGAAGGTCACGCAGTCGATCGCCGCAACATCCGCCTCCCCGCTCGATACCGCGTCGATGCTCGCCCGATGGCCTCCGGTTTCCAACACGGAAGAAAAGAACCGTCCTTTAATGGCATGGCGCGCTACGAATGCGCGGAACAGATTATAGCCCGAATTGCTGCCGGGCTCGTTGATTGCGGCTCGCATGCCTCGCAATTCTTCAATCGACTGTGCCGACGACCCGGCATTGACGATGATGAAACTGCACTTGAGCGGTCCGTCGCAGCCCGGCAATCCGTAGACGGGCGACGCCACAAGTTGCACCTTTCCGCGCAGATGCTGGACGTAGGGATATCCGCAGGTCTGGCCGAACAGCAGGTCGGGTCGAAGCCAGGCTTCGTCATAACGCACATCGTCGTTCAACGTTGCCGGGGCATCGAGCCCATTGGCACGAATGCGTGCGCCCAACGCGCCCCAGAACAGCCGCGTCGCCTCCTGAACCGGCGGCGGGCTGACGTACATGGCGAGGCTGGCAAGCGACATCTAATGAAACTCCCAAAAACACAAGTGCTAAAATCTATGCAATGCATAGATTTAAACCGCAACGAAATTTGTTCGGTGAAAGGATCCCAGCGATGAGCTTACCTCCGCAGGAAGCCCACTCCGCCATCTCTTCCACAAGCGAGATCATCAGCGACGTGCTGGTCATCGGCGGCGGCCCCGCAGGGTGCTGGGCAGCGCTGGAGGCAGCTAGCACCAAGGCCAGAGTCGTGCTGGTCGACAAGGGCTATTGCGGTAGCTCCGGCGCAACGGCTTCCGCCGGCACCCAGATCTGGTATGTACCGCCGGACCCGGCCGAGCGGGAAGCGGCCATGGCGAGCCGCGAGGCCATGGGCGGCTATCTCTCCGAGCGTGCCTGGATGGTGCCCGTTCTCGAGAAGACCTTCGAAAGCGTCAACCGCCTGGCCGACTGGGGTTACCCCTTCCCCAGTGATGACAAAGGCGAACAGCAGCGCATTTCGGTCCAGGGACCGGAATATATGCGGCTGTTGCGACGCCGAGTGAAGAATGCGGGCGTCACCATTCTCGATCATCATCCAGCAACGCAGCTCCTGACAGATGGCGGGGCTGTCGTCGGGGCAAGCGGACTGCGCCGGCAGGAAGGAGGACAGTGGACGGTCCGGGCAGGCGCTGTTGTGCTTGCAGCAGGCGGCTGTGCCTTCATGAGCAAAGCGCTCGGCTGTGACGTACTGACCGGTGACGGTTACCTGATGGGGGTCGAGGCCGGTGCGGAACTCTCGGGCATGGAGTTCTCATCTGCGTATGCCATATCGCCGGCCTTTGCGTCGATCACCAAGACGGCGCTATACCGCTTCGGGCAGTTCTACCGCAAGGACCATAGTCTGATCGACGGCGCAGGCTCCGCCCGCGGACGCTCAATCATTGCCCGCACGCTCCTGTCCGAACCCGTCTACGCGCGCCTCGATCTTGCCGAAACCGACGAGGTCAAGGCGATCCTGCGCCGCGCCCAGCCGAATTTCTTCGTACCCTTCGACCGCCGTGGCATAGACCCTTTCACGGAGTTCTTCGAGGTGAAGTTGCGTCTTGAGGGTACGGTTCGCGGCACCGGTGGGCTACGGCTGACCGGGCTCGACTGCGCAACCACTGCGCCCGGCCTTTATGCCGCCGGCGACAACGCCACCCGCGAGCCTATCTGCGGCGGTTTTACCGGCGGCGGCAGCCACAATGCTGCCTGGGCGATCTCCACCGGCTCTTTTGCCGGCGCGGCGGCCGCAGCCTTCGCGCGGGGTAGAGCCAATGTGTCTCATACTCATGTTGCCCGGCCCGCAGCCTGGGCTAGCAAAAACGCGATTACCGCTGATCCGCAAACCATCATCAGGGCGGTACAGGATGCGGTCTTTCCGCTCAACATCAACTATTTCCGGACACATACCGGGCTGTCGGCAGCGCTGGAGCGGCTCGACCAGCTGTGGCAAGAGATCGCCGACGCTACGGCCGCGGACGAGAGCCAGGTGCTACCACTGCGCCAGGCACAGGCAATGACCGCCACCGCTCGCTTCATGTATCGCGCCGCCCTGGCGCGTACGGAAACGCGCGGCATGCACCGCCGCGACGATTTCCCAAATCAGGACCCAGAACAACGTTACCGGCTGGTCGTATGCGGCCTCAACACAATCACAATCCGGACGGAACCGGTAAAACCAAGCGACTACAAGGAGGCTGCAGAATAATGATCGAGGTACTGGATAGTGACACCTGCACGGACTGCAATCTCTGCGTCCAGGTCTGCCCGACCAACGTTTTCCAGGTCATGCCGTACGGCCCGCCCCGTATCCTGCGGCAGGAGGCCTGCCAGACTTGCTTCATGTGCGAGCTTTATTGTCCCGTGGACGCGCTCTACGTCGATCCGGACGCCGAGGCAGTGCATGGACTGACGGTCGATGTCGTGCGCAAAAGCAATCTCTTCGGCAGCTACAGGAGGGCCATCGGCTGGCACAAGGACACCCGTCATCAACGTCACATCGACGATCATTACAGATTGCCTCAATAGCCTACCGCTCTGGAATCAAACCTCCCGGTCGAGGGCGAACGCCTGACCAAAGCGCACCGGTGTTTGCCGCGGTCCATGGCGCGATCGAGAACCTGAAGACAATTGCCGGGCCGTAAAGCTCGATGTCACCCGCGTCCGCGACACGGGCGCCCCCATATCAGCGCAAGCCGGCCCAGCGATCGTGGCAGGGCAATACCTCGCAGCCGCGGATGGGTCGATCGCAAGCCACTCAGCTGTTGGCGGACGCAGTCTCATACACCATCGTCGCGGCGGCTAGATCCGCCAAGGCGGTTCCTACTGCCTTGTAGAGCGTGATCTCCTCGTTCGAGGTTCTTGCCGTCACATCGCGGCGGCACAATTCGTCGAGCGTCGCGCGTACCATGGCCTCCGAAAACAGGCCCGCCTTGACGGGCTGAACCAGGTCTCCGGCTTCATGTAGGGCCTCATGCGTGTCGATGTAGACCGAAGACCGCCGCACAGCATCGTCATCAGCCTCACGCATCGCGGGCGTAAAGCCACCGATGAGGTCCACATGAGTGCCGGGACGCAGCCACTGGCCCCTGATGATCGGCTGGGTTGCCAAGGTTGCTGCGCTTACGACATCGGCGGCACGCACCGATGCTTCAAGATCCGAGACGACGGAGGTTCGGAGCCCCTGTTGTGCAAGGCTGTCCGCCAATCGCGCCGCGTTTCCCGCGTCGATATCCCAGATGTCCACGTGCTCGATCTGCCGGACGGCGCGATAGGCGTCCGGGATCAGGCTTGCCACCCGGCCGGCGCCGATCACCAGCAGGCGTTTGGCGTCCTTCCGGGCGAGATAGTCTGCAGCAAGCGCCGATGCTGCCACTGTTCTGCGCGCCGTGATCGTGTTTCCATCAATGAGCGCTCGCTGCGTACCGGTTCGCCCGTCGTAAAGAATGTAGGTCGAGGTCAGGCCGGCAATGCCGCGGGCGGTATTCCCGGGAAACACGGTGACGATCTTGAAGCCGAGATAGCGCGCCGGTCGCTGTGCGTCATGCCAGGCGGGCATCAACAGCAGTGTCGCATCCGGTTCCCCGTCGTTTGCGATGGTGTGATGGTGGCGAACCGGCACGACGCAGCGCTCGGCAAAGGACCGCCGCAGGGTATCGATCAAGGCGCCGAATGGGAGCAGTGCAGCGGTCGCCTGGGCGTCGAGGATGCGAACTGGCGCGTCAGTCATGGAAACAACCTTCCGAAAATAGGTCGGCCGTCATGCGGCCGAAGAGGTGAAATCTGCTGGGCCGGACGCAGCCGGCATCCGAGCCGGCACAACCAGTTTTTTGTGCTGCGGCCCGGAGTGGCCGTTAACGCCTGTTCACCCTTGCGGACGGGCTGAACATCGCCAGGCATAGAAGTTCGAACAACACCTGCGCTGCGATCTGCGCGGTATTGGTGGTCGCGTCATATTGCGGCGCAATTTCCACCACGTCGCCACCGACTAGATTGATACCCTTGAAGCCCCTGAGCATCGTCAGCACTTCCCGTGGCTGCAGCCCGCCGACTTCGGGCGTACCTGTACCCGGGGCGAAGGCGGGATCCAGGCTGTCGACATCGAAGCTGACATAGGTGGGGCCGGAGCCGACCACTTCCAAGGCCCTGGCAATCACTGCCTTGATGCCCATCTCGGCAACCTCTTCCGCGTGAATGACGGTCATTCCAGAGGCGAACGAGAATTCCCAAAGATATTCGCCGCCGCCGCGAATGCCGATCTGGATCGTGCGTCGAGGGTCGAGCACACCCGCGAGCACAGCCTCTCGGAAGGGCGCCCCATGATGAAATTTCGACCCTTCATAAGGGCCGGCCGTGTCGCAATGGGCATCGATATGGATCATGCCCACGGGTTCGTGGCCGGCAAGGCCTTTGAGGATGGCGCCGGATATGGAGTGATCTCCGCCCACCGAGAGCGGAATGATTTTCGTGCCCGCAATCATCCGGTAGCAGGCCTCGATGTCGGCATGGCATTCAGCCAGGCCGAACCGGCTGCGCATCGGCACGTCGCCGACATCGGCAACCTTCAGCCGACCCATCGGCGCGACCCGAAGCACATGTTCGTAAGGGCCAACCCGCTCGATTCCACGAACCGCGCGGGGTCCCAGTCGCGCGCCGGCACGGTTGGTCACGCCGAGATCCATCGGCACGCCGATCAGGGCAACGTCAAGCGCCTCCAGGATGTCGGACCGCAGCCCGTTTTCGATGAATGGCGCGTCAAGAAATGTGGCCGGGCCTGCAAATGGCCATTTGCGGCTATCGCCGTCCTTGAAGACGCTGGCCGCAACTTCTCGGAAATGCGGGTCCTGCATTTCACCGCCTGCCGCATTGCCGAAGCGACTTCGCAAGTCTTCCAGAAAATCCCGGTCAATCGTCAAAATAGGCTCCCACGTTTCAACTGTATATTCCTGAAATCGAAACCGATTTGAGGATGAAATTATGCAGCGAATTAAAAGTGTTGCAGCGACCTTGCGCGTCACTTTGGACGCGCGGCGCTGTAACGTCGCAACGACATCATTCGCGTCGGGGAGCGCCTTTTGGAACCTTGAAAATTCATGAGAGCCTATAAGGATCCCTGATAGTCAAAAGTGGCGAGAAGAGTAAAAACGCCGCGCCACACCGCGGCTGACCATTCACGAATCCTTATATCCCGGAGATAATTTTCCCACTACCGCTTCGAACGGCGTCCCCTCAGTCTCCCCGCGATCACAAGGCTGCACAGAAGCGGCCACAAATAAGGGGAACTGATCATGGATATGACACGCCGCCGGTTTATGGGATCCGCTGCTGCGCTCGGGATTGCTGGAACGATGACGGGACTGGCGAGGTCGGCGTTCGCTGCCGGCAGCGAGCTTACCGCCGTCGAATGGGGCGGAGATGTCGTCGAAGCGATGAAGCAGATTGCGGCTGCCCAGGATGCATCGACTTTCAACTGGGTTCTGCATCAGGGCGGCGCGGGCGCAATCCTTCCGAAGATTAAGGCGGTCTGGCCCAACGTCGATTACGACTATGTGGCCGGATGGGAGGGGTCCTTCAACAGCATGGTCAAGGAAGACTGGCTGGAAACCATCAATCCGGCAGACATTCCCAATCTCGCCGACATTCCCGAGAAGATCATCATTCGCGACGGCAAGGGCAACATCAAGGCTGTTCCGCGCGCAGTGGGAGGCATGTATTTCGGTGCACGAACCGACACTGCGCCCATGGTCGTCAAGACCATCGACGATCTCCTGAGCCCCGATCTGAAGGGTGCAATCTGCTGGCCCGGACCGACGCAGAGCATGATGCTGCAGATCGTGGCGCTTGCCTTGCATGCCGGCGGCAGCGAAACCAATATGGAACCCGGCTGGAAGCTGATGCAGGACCTGGCGAAATCGGGCAATATCGGGCGCGTCGCTGTAACCGATATCGATTTTACCAACTCGCTGACATCAGGCGAAACATCGGTCGGCTTCTTCGCCGAGCCGGGCTGGGCTGCCGTGGCGAAAAACTTCCCCGTGACGCGCTTCACCAAGGACAGCAATTTCAAGGCATTCCTCTACCAGAGCGGCTTCGGCGTCATGAAAAACCGGCCCAATACCCGGGCGGCGCTCGACTTCATCAACTTTGCCATCAGCCCGGAAATGAGCTCGCTCTACGCCAAGGTGGCCGGTGAAGCGCCGCTCAACAGCAAGGCGTCCACGCCCGACAACCTCAAGCATCTCGCTTTCACGCCGGAGGAGTTCTCGAGCTTCGTCTATGTGCCGGACTACAACGTCGTCCTCGAGCAGCAGGATGCCTGGTCCAAGCGCTGGGAACAGGACATCGCACCGCTGCTCTAAATCACAGTGCGACAAGATTGCCGGAGGCGCGAAGCGTTCCTTCGGCAATTCTCTTTCGGGGCCCGGAAGGGCGACAAACAGGCTGTCCGATCATGACCAACGCCAGGCAGCAAACCGCTGCAGTTTCAATTCCCGATCGTCGCGATGCGGCCATCACGCTCGCGCCCGCGGTGCTGGTTCTCGCCTTCGGTTTCCTTTCGCCCTTGATCAACCTGGCGATCGAAAGCCTGAAGGAGTTCACCCCGGGACGCGTCGGTTCCGTGGAAAACGCGGCGACGACGGTTCAGAACTACCATGAGCTTGCAAACCAGGCGTTTGCCAATGTCCTGCTGACGACGTTCTGGATCGGCGGCGTGGCGGCGATCGTCGGACAGCTCGTGGCGTTTCCGCTTGCCTATTTCATCGTGCGACGCCTTTCCGCACGCATGCGCACCTTGACACTCGGCTTTCTGATCACGCTTGTGCTGTCGAGCGTCTTGATCAAGACCTATGCGATCGAGCTGACATTCGGCTCGGTCGGCATTCTGCGGCCCTTGCTGCTGACAGTCGGCCTGTCGCCGAACAGTCGTGAATACATCAATATCGTCGTCATCGCGGGGCTGGTGCACTCGATCATACCGGTCGCGACACTGACGCTGATGGGTGCGATGCAGTCCATCGACCCGCGCCTCCTCGACGCCGCCCAATCACTCGGCGCGCCGGGATGGAAGGTGCATCTGTCGATCACGCTTCCGCTCAGCCTTCCGGCCCTCATATCGAGCACGCTTATCTCGCTGACGTTTGCGATCAGCGCCTTTGTCATACCGATGGTTCTCGGGAGGGGCCGCGTCCTCTTCATGTCGAACGTGATCTACACCCGGTTCAGCGATATCGCCAACTACCCGAGCGGGGCGGCGATTTCACTCGTCATGCTCGCCGCAGCCCTGGCGGTGATTTCGGTCATAACGTTGGCGCACGCATGGAAGAGCCCGCGATGAGCACACATTCTCGTACCGCCAGATCCGGCGACCGGGCTGCCAGCGCGCTCGCCTACGGCGTCGTCGGCCTGGGACTGGCCTTTCTCGCAATCCCGCTTGCTATAACCTGCCTGATGGCGTTCGACGCAAGAACATTTCTCGGACCCTTGCCGCCGCCGGCATTGTCGTTGCACTGGTTCGAGCGTCTTGCCTCCCAGGCAGACATTCTTTCGAGCCTTCGCACCAGCCTCGTTCTGGCCGTGCTGACGACGATCCTGTCGGTTTCGATCGGAACCGCTGCCGCCGTTGGCCTTGCACGCGGAGATTTTCCCGGAAAGGCGACCCTGACATCCGCCTTCCTCTCGCCGCTGATCGTTCCGCCCGTCGTCATAGGCTTCGGCTTGCTGCTGTTTCTGTCCAAGGCCGGCATTACCAACGGTATGGCGCGGCTGCTTCTCGGGCACGTGATCGTGACCGTGCCCTATTGCATCAGAACCAGCCTTGCCAGCCTTCTTGGCGCCGACAAACGGTTAACGGAAGCGGCCATGATTCTCGGCGCCACGGAGCGTCAGGCGTTCTGGTCCATTACCATACCGCTGATGAAGACAGGGATCATCACCGGGGCGATCTTTGCCTTCGCCATCTCGATGGACGACGTATCGATCAGCCTTTTCCTGAGTGACCCGTCGGCCACCACCCTGCCCGTTACCCTGGTCAGCAACATGCGGGCCGCTTTCGACCTGACGATCGCGGCAGCTGCTGTGATCCTGATGGCTGTAACGGTGCTGCTGATCGTTGTCCTCGACCGGTTGGTCGGGTTCGACAACGTCGTAGGCCAGGGTCTATTTCGTTCATGAGGACAATACGATGATTTCTGCCGTAGAATTTCAAGGTGTCGGCAAGCGCTTCGGCGAAACCGTCGCGCTGGACAACATTTCGTTTTCGGTGAAGCCCGGCGAGACGATCGCGCTTTTGGGACCGAGCGGTTGCGGCAAGACCACGATCCTTCGTCTCATCGCCGGCTTTGAACGGCCTGACAGCGGCACGATCACCATCGGCGGCAAGTCGATGGCCGGATTGAAGCCGTATGAACGAAATGTCGGTCTGCTGTTCCAGCACTACGCCCTCTTTCCGCACATGACCGTCGAACAGAACATCGGCTTCGGACTTCGTCACCGCGGTCACGCGGCAAACGAGATCCCCGCCCGTGTCGGAGAAATGCTGGAACTCGTGCGGCTGACCGGCTTCGGACATCGCCGTCCGCATCAACTGAGCGGTGGGCAGCAGCAGCGCGTGGCCCTTGCGCGGGCACTCGCGACCCATCCGAGCCTGCTGCTTCTGGATGAGCCGTTGTCCGCGCTTGATGCGAAGTTGAGGCATGAACTGCGCACGGAGCTGAAGGATGTTCTTGCCGCGGTTGGCTCCACGGCGATCGTGGTGACACATGACCAGGAAGAAGCGATGAGCCTCGGCGAGCGCATTTTCGTGATGAGCCGTGGCGAGATCATGCAGTCGGGCAAGCCGGACGATGTCTATTGGCGTCCGAAATCACGTTTCGTCGCGGATTTTATGGGGCGAACGAACTGGATCCGGGGCTCGGTCGTCGCGACCGATGGTGCCGTCTCGAAGTTTCGCTCGGAATCCGGATGGGAGTTTCCGGTCGCCTCGTCACGCGACGGTGCAGCCATGAAGGAGGTTTGCGTCCGTCCGGAGAGTGTCGAGATATCGTCGAGCACCAGGGACGCTGCGGCGAGAGGCATGGCTGGACGCGTCGCGGACGTCGTTACGCTCGGCGCTTTCCGACATGTGTCCGTTGAGCTTTCCAGCGGCGACCGGGTCATTTCCGCTTGTGCGAACCGCCCGGACATTTCCTTCGAACGGGGGCAAGAGATCAGCATTTCCATGCCGCCGCAGGCCTGCGTCCTGTTTGCATGATGGTCTCGACCTGAGCGGGCGGGCAGCGATTGTGTTGCCTGCCCCGCTGGTCGCGCCCTGTTGCGCCCGGCTTACGGATCGTTCAATGTCCGATCCAGCTGCCGATGTCGCCATTTGGCGAACCCGTCCGCGTTCCGGATGCGGAAGCCCAAGACGTCTTCGGTCCGCACTCATCAACAGCGGCGAAAGCACGGTGCTTCCATGCTCGATCTCGACTCTTATTTGCTCCGGGCGTTCCTGACCGTCGCGGAAATAGGAACCGTCAACGGCGCGGCCGCAAAACTGCATCGCACGCAGGCTGCAGTCAGCATGCAGATTCGCAAGCTCGAAGAACTCGTCGGTGTCACGCTTTTCTCCCGGTCGTCCAAGGGACTGGAGCTCACGTCCCATGGTCAGATCATGGTTGCCTATGCGCGTGAAATCGTCCTGCTCAGCGACGAAGTTGGCCGCAGACTGACGGGCAAGGTGATCGAGGGGCGGATCCGCCTCGGCGTCGTCGAGGATTTCGCCGCCAGCCGGCTGATCGACATCCTACGCGACTTCAGGGATCAGAATCCCAAGGTCGAGATCGACATTATCGTCGAGCCGAATCGCCGTCTGGCGGAGATGTTCGAAGACGGAAAGCTGGATGTCGCGGTCTGCGACATCGCCTGCCTTGGCCGAAAGCCAATTCTGATCTGGACCGAATACCTGATGTGGGCCGTCAGATCTGACTTCGTCGTCGACGCAAGCCAGCCGCTCCCGCTCATCATGTTCGACGACAGCTGCCCCTGGAATGTTCAGGCGATCGCGACCTTGTCCCAAAGAAACATAAAATGGAAAACCGCGTGCGTTGCCTCCACGCTGGTGGCGATGGCAACGGCCGTGCGGGTCGGCATCGGGATTGGCCCGATGATTTCTGCGACGATTCCGGATGGATGTCGCGCACTCGACAAGTCGAGTGACCTGCCGACCGCTGTCCGGATCGAGATCGGCTTCTACGCGCAATCGGACGTGTCCGAGGGCGTTCGCTATCTGGTCGAATTTGTGTCCCGCCATACGGCAATGGGTGACCGCCCTTAATCTCCATTCTGAGACGACTTCGGGAGAAACATCTGTAAGACCCTGAAATACTAGTTCGCCGCCCAACGCCTTCGGCTCAGGCTAGCCTCGGAGGAGGACAGACTCGAGAGCGAAATGGTCAATTCTGGGCATTTCTGGGCCTACAACCGGACGGCCCACGAACACCTGCTGGCGGGTCCGAAAGAGCCGCCAGCAACCCGAAGGTTACTCCAAAGCCGCCTCATCCCCCGAATAGCGCCACAGCCATTCACGTGGCAAGGGGCCCTTGTTGCGCTCGGGCTTCTGAGATTGCTCCCAGGCATGCGCCAGAATGCCGACAGAGCGGGACAACACAAACAGCCCCCGTGTGAGCGGCGCCGGGAATCCAAGTTCGCCATAAACGACTGCAGTGGCACCATCGATGTTGAGAGGAATGAGCTTGCCCTTGCGCAAAGCAACCTGGCGTTCGAGTTCGACCGCGATATTGACCAGTTTACCGGCGACGGTGCCGTTCTCAGCGTAGGTCCTCGTAATATCGAGCAGCCTCGGTGCTCGCGGATCCACGGGATGAAAGCGGTGGCCGAGTCCCGGCACATAGCCATTGCTCCCCTCAAAAAAGCGGTCAAGACGGTCCGAAACTGCCTGCGGCAAGCCCTTGGCGTCGACGCCTACGGCGATTTCCTGCAGAAAGACCAGTGCCTGTTCACCGGCGCCGCCGTGCACGTCTCCAAGCACATTGATCGCGGAGGCCATGGCATTGTTGATGCCGACGCCACAGGTCGCGGCCATGCGCGCGATCGCGATCGAGGGCGCTTGAGGGCCATGATCCACCGCGGCCGACAGCGCCACGCCGAGCAGCCCAGCCTGATCCTCTGTCGGCAGTTCGCCACGTAACATCAGCCAGATCATCGCCGGGAAGCTGATGTTCCCGATCAGATCCTGGATCTCGTGGCCGCGCAGCCGGATGACGCCGGGGCGCATATCGATAATATCGGTCCTCCACCAATCCTCGGCCCGTTGGCGCCCCTGTTCCATACCTTGCTTGTTCATGCGCGTACCCTGATAGCCTGCTGCGAAACGATCTCGGCCAAGATCTCGGCCGTCTGTTCGCCGAGCCTCGGCGGCCGGCGTGATGGCACCGGCGGCTCGCCGTCGACCAGGAACCCGCCGCGAACAACAGTCAAACGGTCAGCACCGTCGCTTTCGGGGAATGTCGTCATCAGTTTCCGCCCGATGACCTGGTCTTCTGAAAGGATTTGCGGGATCGTGAGGATCCGCCCTGCCGGTATGCCGCGTCGATTGAAGCGCCGCTCCCATTCTACCGCTGGCGCTTGCGCCAATGCCTGCTCGATCAGCAGCTTCAGTTCGCCGCGGCGGCGTTTGCGCTCGTCGCGCTTTTCGAAGCGCGGATCGTTGGCGAGTTCAGGCCGGCCGATTTCGTCGCATAGCGCGACGAACTGTTCCTGCTTGTTCGCCGCGATGTTGAGCAGGCCGTCTCCCGTAATAAAGGAGCCCGAAGGGGCTGCCGTCATGTTCTCATTGCCCATCGCCGCCGGCTCCACGCCTGAGATTAGATAGTTGGAGACCGGCCAGCCGAGCGCGCTTAGGGTGCATTCGAGCATCGACACGTCGAGGAAGGCGCCTTCACCCGACCGTGACCTGCGCAATAGAGCCGACACAACCGCGAACGCACCGAATAGGCCGCCCAGCGTGTCGGCGACGGGATAGCCGACACGCATTGGCGCGGTCTCGGTCGTGCCGGTGATGCTCATGATCCCGGAAAGCCCTTGAATGATCTGATCATAGGCCGGGTTGTCGCGCATCGGGCCGTCCTGGCCGAAGCCCGAGATGGCGCAATAGACAAGATCGGGACGTATCACTTTCAAAGTGTCGTAGCCGAAGCCCAGCCGCTCCATGACCCCGGGTCGGAAGTTCTCCACCAGCGCGTCGGCCGTCGCGACAAGCTGAAGAAAGTGCTGCTTATCGGTTTCGTTCTTTAGATCCAGAGTGATGGAGCGCTTTCCGGCATTCTGCGCGAGAAACGAAGCGCCCATGCCTTGCGCGTTGAGCTGGGCAGAGGCGCCAAGCTGGCGGGCAAGATCGCCTCCCAGAGGCGTTTCAACCTTAATGACATCGGCGCCGAGGAGGGCGAGCTGATAGGCGCAATAGGGACCCGCGAGCACGTTCGTCAGGTCCAGGATGCGCAGGCCGTCGAGGAGTTTTTTCGTCATCGGTTGTTCCTTCGGTCAAGCGCGGGTGCGTGTTCGACCGTCGCCGCGCGACGATCCGAAAAATGCTTCCACAGTCTCGGTCCAATCAACGCCGTGAAAGCGAGCACGAGCAGCGACAGCGAGATTGGGTGCGTAACGAAAACCGACCAATCGCCGTTGGAGATCGTCATCGTCCGGCGAAACTGTGTCTCCGCCATCGGCCCAAGGATCATCCCGATCAGAACTGGCGCCGTCGGGAAATCGAAACGTCGCATAACGAAGCCCATCGCACCAAGCACGTAGAGAAGAACCAGATCGTAAGAGGACTGGGAAATGCCGTAGGTGCCGATGGTCGCAAAGACGAGGATGCCACCATAGAGCAGCGGCGGCGGAATCTTGAGCAAGCGAACCCACAGGCCGATCAGCGGCAGGTTCAAGAGCACCAGCAAGACGTTGGCGATCAGCAGGCTGGCGATCAATCCCCAGACGAGCGCCGGCTGCGTCTGAAGCAGCAACGGGCCGGGATTGATGCCGTAGCTCTGGAAGGCTGACAGCATGATCGCCGCCGTTGCAGAGGTGGGAAGCCCAAGCGTCAGCATCGGCACAAGGACGCCGGCCGTCGAGGCGTTGTTCGCGGCCTCCGGACCAGCAACTCCTTCGATCGCGCCCGTCGTTCCGAACTCGTCCCGGTGCGGTGACAGCTTCTTTTCGATCGCATAGGAAAGAAAGGTCGGGATTTCGGCGCCGCCGGCCGGCATGGAGCCGATCGGAAAGCCGATGAGCGTGCCGCGCAGCCACGGCTTCCAGGAGCGCGCCCATTCCGCACGCGTCATGTAGAGCGAGCCGCGCAAGGGGGTGATCTCATCCTTGCCGGCATAACGACGGCCGGCGACATAGAGGGTCTCGCCGACCGCAAACAGGCCAACTGCCGCGACGATCATGCTCGTGCCATCGAGCAGTTCGGGCACGCCGAAGGTGAAGCGCGCCTGCCCGGTCTGCATGTCGACGCCGATCATGCCGAGGAAGAAGCCGGCAAACAGGCTGGTGAGGCCACGTACCGACGATGGACCCAGCACGGCCGAGACCATGACGAACGACAGGACCATGAGCGAAAAATACTCTGCCGGTCCGAACTTCAGCGCCACGCCGACAACAACCGGAGCAAGGAAGGCGACGCCGAGCGTGCCGATCGTGCCGGCGACAAACGAGCCGATCGCCGATGTCGCCAGAGCGGCGCCGGCCCGACCAGAGCGCGCCATGCGGTTGCCTTCGAGCGCGGTCACGACCGTGGCGCTCTCGCCTGGTGTGTTGAGCAGGATCGACGTGGTCGAGCCGCCGTACATAGCGCCGTAGTAGATGCCTGCAAACAGGATGAATGACGCCTCCGGAGAGACCTGGTAGGTGATTGGCAAAAGGAGCGCGATCGTCAGCGCCGGACCGAGGCCGGGCAGGACGCCGATTGCCGTCCCAAGTGTCGTGCCGGCCAGACACCAGAGCAGGTTGATCGGCGTCAGGGCAACGGCAAAACCGGTCGCGAGTTGTTTTAGGGTTTCCACGTCAACCTCCAAGAAGGCTCTCGACGACACCGCCGCCGATATTGACGCCAAGCAACTTGGCAAAGCCGAAATAAGCGGCAAGCGCGAGCAGCAGCCCGCAGGCGGCGTCCCGCAGGGGCCGGTGGCTGCCGAAGCCACGGGCGATCAGCACGAACATCATGACGGAGGCAGCGGTGAAGCCGACGCGGCCGATGAGGACCACGTTGGCAACGAGCCCGGCCGCGACATAGGCGATGGATCGCCAATCGGGCGGAGTGGACTTTTCTTCCTCGTCCTGCCAGCCGCCGCGAAGGGCGCTCCACAGGAGCGACACGGCCAATACCGTCAGGCCGGCGGCGGTCAGATAGGGAAATACCGTCGGCCCGACCTTGGCATAGAGAGGCGAGACCGCCATGAGGCTGGTCTGCCAGGCAATGACGCCGGCGACGAGCAGAACGCCGATGCTGAGGGTCAGTTCGGGTAACGCCGGTTTCGAATGCATGGGTGGGGGCATCTTTTGACCTCCGGCGGGCGGCCCATCTACGGGCAGCCCACTAGGTTGCGTTCTCGGGAAGGGATTAGGAAGCGAGACCGAGGTCCTTGAGGATCGCGGTAATCTTCGCGGTGTCTTCGACAAGGAATTGCGAATAGGCCTCGCCAGTCAGAAGGATCGGCGTCCAGGAGCGCTTGTCCGTCTCGTCCTTCCAGGCCTTGCTCGTCGCCATCTTTTCGATCATCGCAATCAACGCGGCCCTGTTTTCCTCGGTGATGCCGGGAGGCGCAAAGATACCGCGCCAGTTGAACAGCTCCACGTCCAGGCCTGCCTCCTTGAAGGTCGCGGCATCGATACCTGCCTGTCGGGTATCGGCCGAGATAGCAAGCACGCGTAGCGTGCCGGCCTTGACCTGCTCGGCAAACTCGCCATAGCCCGAGATGCCGGCGGCAACCTGATTGCCAAGCAGCGCTGCAAGCGCTTCACCGCCACCGGCAAACGGGACATAGGACAGGTCAGTCGGCTTCACGCCTGAGGCTTTGGCAACGAGGCCGAAAAGGATGTGGTCCGAACCACCGGCCGAACCGCCCGCGACCGGAACCTTGGTGGGATCTGCCTTGAGCGCCTCGACAAAATCCTGAAGGGAATTGAACGGCGAATTGGCAGGCACGACCAGAGCCAGGAATTCGCCCGTCAGGCGCGCAATTGGCGTCGTCTGATCTAGGGTCGCCGGCGATTTGTTCGCGATGATCGCGCCGGTCATGACCATGCCGCCAACCATGATGGCGCTCTCGCGACCCTTCCACTGGTTGATGAACTGCGGAAGGCCGACGGTGCCGCCGGCGCCGCCGACATTGGTGATCTGCGCACCGGAGATGAGATTCTCGGCGCGAAGAACCTGTTCCATCGTCCGCGCGGTCTGGTCCCATCCTCCGCCGGGGGCGGCCGGCACGAAAATCTGCAGCTGCGGCGCGTCCGATGCCTGCGCAGGGTCAAGCGGGCCTGCGAGAGCAACGGCTGCAAAAGTAGTCGCATAAGCCAGTAGATGACGTCGATTTAGCATTGCTTCCTCCCTTTATGACGCCACCGACAGCGTCGAAAGTGGGTCCTCCCGACCCGGGTCGTACAAATCGCAGAGGATTATCGTTCTGTCAAACAGAATTATATTCTGTCAGACAGAACGATATGCAATCAGAAATCTTGGTGATAGGACAATTGGAAACGTTAGGATCGCCGCATTGAACACGAAAAACCCACAGCAGGAGGCAAGCGGACCGCCCGAGGGGGTAGCCGCGCTTGATCGCGCCATCGCAATCATGAATGCCTTTACGGTGACGGATCGCTCTTTGACGCTCGCGGAAATCTCCTCGCGAACGGGCCTGTACAAGAGCACGATCCTGCGACTTCTTGCCTCTCTGTTGCGGGCAAGTCTGATGGAGCGGCTTGATGACGGTCGCTATCGAATTGGACCGGCAGCCTTCAGATTAGGCTCGATCTATCAGCGCTCGTTGATTACTGCGGAGGTGCTGTTGCCACACATGCGCGCGCTGAATGACCAGAGTTCGGAGAGCGTCGCATTTTATGTGCTGGCTGGAGATGTCAGAACCTGTCTCTACCGCATCGAGGCGAAGCATGCGATCCGCTACACCGTACGTG
Source organism: Ensifer sp. Root31 (assembly GCF_001424825.1). Taxonomy (NCBI): domain Bacteria; kingdom Pseudomonadati; phylum Pseudomonadota; class Alphaproteobacteria; order Hyphomicrobiales; family Rhizobiaceae; genus Ensifer; species Ensifer sp. Root31. Next base: position 25,690 of record NZ_LMCO01000019.1, read on the forward strand.
AAGGCGACGTGCTCCCACTCTCCGCCGGCTCCGGTGGACGAGTGCTGGTGGCATTTTCTGGCCAGCCGGGCGAGCCATATGAAACGATCCGCAAGAATGGCTATCACATCTCGTTCGGAGAACGCGATCCGGAGACCGTCGGCATTTCCGCACCTGTCTTCGGTGCGGGCGACGCGTTGCTGGGCGCAGTGACACTAGCTGGACCGCGTTCGCGCGTGGATGAACCCTTCATACGAAAGATGATCGAGCCACTGTTGCGGGCGGCTGCGGACATGACGGAAGCTTTCGGAGGCAGTAGAGGCCTTCTCCAATCATAAGGTCCATGATCAGGACGGCATACGCGTCGACGGAAACATCGCGGGATGTGTCTTATCTCTCAGCCCAATGATCGCCGCGATTTTTTTGGGGATGGTTTTTGCCAATATCGTCGGCTTCTCGGCGTCTGCCGATGCTGGCATCTCCGTCGCGGGGAAAAAAACTGCTTCGTCTAGCGGTTGCCATGCTTGGCCTGCAGCTAACCTTCAACCAGCTGGCCGGCATCGGGATCACCGGTCTGATGTTAGCGGCGACGGTTGTGGTTTCAACGTTGATTTTTACGGTTTGGGTGGAGCGCTGCGAGGGAGAAGTACCAGAGCTTCGGACGCTGATAACCTCGCGCCAGCGATGGCTTATGCGAATCCTGGGCCGATCCGCACCGACTGCGGGCTTTCCTTCACAAGCACAATTGCGCATTGTGCGCCCCCGATGAGCTACAATTGGGAAGGCGCCCGGAACTCCGCACTCTGTGTTCATTTTTTTCACTGGCGTATCTTAGCCGGTGGAGCATCGCACGTATGCTGCAGTCAGACGAGCTTCTTCAGAATTGGGCGTTTCTTTGATATTTTCGAGAAGATTCGCCCCATAGCTGCGTATTTACTAATATTTCGATCAAAGAAAGCGCGTCGGTTACGCGGAATTTCGGTCAATCCTGGCGTCGGTCGGTTGACAGTCTCGCGACCTTGTCACACACATTGTGAAAATGATTTTCAATACTAGACCGGGATACGCGAAGCCATCGCTGACGAAGGTGGCCTGCGGATAAGTCGACAGCACAATTCGCCGAGGAGCAATGCGCATGACCAGTCAGCGGCTCATCATGCTGATCTTTTTCCTCCAGCCGATCGCTTTTGGCGCCTGGTTGCCACGCATCCCAGACATTCAACAAAAGCTCGGTCTCGGGCCGGCCGAACTGGCGTTGGCCCTGCTCGGCATGCCAGCAGGAATCCTGCTAACCCTGCCCTTCGCTGGCCGCTTCGTCGCCCGGATCGGCGGCCGCGCCACCATCCTCTACGGCTTCATGGTGTTTCTCGGGCTGGTGTGGCTACCGACATGGGCGCCAAGCATCGAGTTGCTTTTCGTAACACTCGCAGTCGTGGGCGTTGCGTTGGCGACATTGGAGCTGGGCCTCAACGTCGAGGCGGATGCCATCGAGAAGCGCTCTGCCAAGTTGATCATGAGCACATGTCACGGCTTCTGGAGCCTCGGGATCATGGCGGGCAGTCTGGTCGGCATCGGCTTTGCTGCAGCGGGCGTGCCGCCTGAATGGGCCGTGCTGATTGCAGCGGCGGTTATGTTGCCAATCAGCCTTCTGGCAGCCAAGGCGTTGCCGGACCTACATGTTGTAGAGCCAACGCAGACGGACACCGTCAAAACCAGGCGCCGCCCACCAAGTCGAGCTTTGCTCGGTATTTGCTTCTTTGTCTTCGGCATCACCATGACCGAGGGCGCGGTTGCGGACTGGTCGGCAGTCTACCTGCGAGACGTGTTCGGGCTCGCCAGCGCCAGCGCCGGTTTTGGCTATTCGATCTTCGCCTTCATGGTCGCTGCGGGACGGTTCGGCGGTGACCGGCTCAAGACCATCTACGGGCCTGTCGCTGTGGCTCGCACATGCGGGCTCGCCAGTGTTGCGGGGCTGCTCTTGGTGGCGATAAGCCCGGCTGCCTGGTTGGCGCTGATCGGCTTTGCCGCCATGGGCTTCGGTGTATCGGTCGGTTTTCCGCTTGCTGTCACAGCGGCAGCCGACCAAAAAGACCGGCCGGCACCCGCAAGTGTGGCGATACTGTCTTTCGTGGCACTCCTCGGCTTTCTGATTGGACCGCCAATGATCGGACTTGTTGCCGAGCAAAGCGACATGCGTTTCGGTTTGGGGATGCTTGTTCCCTTCCTGGCTGTGAGCTTGCTGCTGACCGGCATGCTGAAGCCGGGCACCAAAGCGGCTCCCGTGCTGGTATCAACCTGAAAGCTGACGCCCGAAGTCGGCCCCGGTCCACAATTCGCCTGCCGGTTTCCGCATCAGTTGTCGGAAGGTCAAAGGCAACGCGTGGCTATTGCGCGAGCGATGCCGTGTTCTATGTGGCCATGATCAGGCCCCTGCCCCCTTGATCTTCAGCATCACTTGCAGGCAGTCTCCCCGCGTTTCCTAAACTTCCTCGCGCGCCACAGACAGTCGTGCCAGCCAGCCCCCTCAGAAAAGGTTCTTTCATGCCCAGCTACCCGGATACCCTTCTTCACATCGACGGCAAATGGCGGCCGGCGCGATCAGGCAAGAGCACTCCGGTTGTCGACCCTGCAACCGAAGAGGCGATCGGAACTGTCGCCTGGGCCGAGGTTGCCGATCTCGACGAGGCACTTGAAGCGGCCCAGAAAGGCTTTGAGATCTGGCGCCGGACGTCCTCCTTCGATCGGGGAAAAATCATGCGCGCCGCCGCAGCGCTGTTGAGGCAGCGCGCCGACGACATCGCCTGGCTGATGACCCGCGAACAGGGCAAGCCGCTTGGCCAGTCGAAGGGCGAGATCCTGAGTGCTGCCGACATCATCGACTGGTTCGCCGAAGAGGGCCGGCGCGCCTATGGCCAGATCATTCCGCCACGTGCGCCCAATGTGACCCAGATGACGGTGAAGGTCCCGGTTGGTCCGGTGGCCGCATTTACGCCCTGGAATTTCCCGATCAACCAGGTGGTGCGCAAACTTTCGGCGGCTCTTACGACCGGATGCTCGATCATCGTGAAGGCGCCAGAGGAAACACCGGCTTCGCCGGCCGAGCTGATCCGGTGTTTTGTAGATGCAGGGGTGCCGGATGGTGTCGTCAACCTCGTCTACGGCGTGCCCGCACAGATCTCGCAGTATTTGATTTCACATCCGGTGATCCGCAAGATGTCCTTCACAGGCTCGACTCCGGTTGGCAAGTCGCTGGCTTCGCTTGCCGGCCTGCACATGAAGCGGGCGACGATGGAGCTTGGCGGCCATGCCCCGGTGATCGTCACCGAGGATGCCGACGTCGACGAGGCGGTCGCGGTAATGGCTGGCAGCAAATATCGCAATGCCGGTCAGGTGTGCGTGTCGCCGACGCGTTTCCTCGTGCAGGAACGGGTGGCCGATCGGTTCATCGACGGCTTCACCGCCGCCTCGCAGGCGATCAAGGTCGGCAATGGCCTTGATAGCACGACGGACATGGGGCCGCTTGCCAACGAGCGCCGTATTCCCGCAATCGAGAAGCTGATCGTCGATGCCGTCGAACAGGGCGGGCGCTTGACGACCGGCGGCCACCGCATCGGAAATCGCGGTTACTTCTTCGAGCCGACGGTGCTTGCAGACGTGCCGCGCTCGGCCGCCATCATGAACGACGAACCCTTCGGCCCGGTTGCGATCATCAACCGGTATTCGGAACTGGACGATGCGATCGAAGAGGCCAACCGCCTACCCTTCGGGCTGGCTGCCTATGCCTTCACCGGCTCGCAGAAACAGTCGGATCGCATTGCTGCCGAAATCGAAAGCGGCATGATCTCGATCAACCATCTCGGGCTTGCCCTGCCCGAGGTCCCGTTCGGGGGGATCAAGGATTCCGGTTATGGCACCGAAGGCGGATCCGAAGCGATAGATGCCTATCTGGAAACGCGCTTCGTGACGCGCAAGAGCGCCTGAAATCTCGCCACGCCGTTATCTGGTCCCGCCGGGAGAGCGCGCTCGCCTGGCGGGGAACCACGAGCCAAAATACGGCCGTCCGGCTCCGGGGTCAGGTGGTCCCGCCACATCGGCGTTGATCCATGGCGCGGCGGTTCAACTGGCATTGAGGCGGTACGGCTGACAGGCGCGCACTCGTTGAAACCATCCCCTCCTGCAAACGAATGCGCTTTGCGTTTGTTGCGCGGAAATTTCCTCGCACGCAACGCGCCATCGTGTGGCGTGCTGACTTCGAAACCAAAGATCGCTGAGAATGTTTAACCTTCACTGTGGCAGGTCACAGGGAGGAATGGCAATGCGAAATGGGCTGAATCCGCGGCAGGAAATCGCTTCCGCAACCACGCTTGATATTACCGACATCACCAGCGAGGCATCAGGTATGCCTGGCTTCGACGCCCACGAGCAGGTTTGGCTGGGCCGCGACACCGAGCGCGGCCTTGAGGCAATCGTGGCTGTTCACACGACGGTCCTTGGTCCGGCTTTGGGCGGAACCCGCATCTGGCCGCATGTCAGCTTCGAGGCCGGCGTCACCGATGCACTGCGCCTTTCGCGCGGCATGAGCTTCAAGTCCGCCATCGCCGGCCTGGCGCTGGGCGGCGGCAAGGCGGTGATCATCGCCGACCCGAAGACAGAGAAAACGCCGGCGATGCTCGCGGCCTATGCCGAGATGCTGAATGCGCTGGTTGGCCAATACATCACGGCCGAAGATGTCGGTATGACGCTTGCGGACGCGGACTTCCTTGCCGAGCGCACGCCGAACGTCAGCGGCACCACCAAGGGCGGCAGTGGCAACCCATCGCCCTTTACCGCATTGGGCACGTTCCTCGGCCTCAAGGCCGCACTGCGCCATCGCACCGGTAGCGATAACCTGAAAGGCATTCGCGTTGCCGTACAGGGATTGGGGTCTGTCGGTTGGGCGCTCTGCCAGAGGCTCCACGCCGAAGGCGCCATGCTGACGGTTTCCGATCTCGACCAAGCCCGCACCGAACGCGCCGCTCAAGAGCTTGGCGCGACAGTCGTCGAGGGCCAGGCGATCATTGCAGCGGATGTCGATATATTCGCGCCCTGTGCGTTGGGCGGCGTTCTGTCCGCCGTGACGATCCCGTTGCTCCGAGCCAAGATCGTTGCGGGAGCGGCAAACAACCAGCTCGCGACCGCTGCGGACGGTGAGCGCCTCAGGGAAAGAGGCATCCTCTATGCGCCCGACTATGTCATCAACGCCGGCGGTGTCATCAACGTCGCGGCCGAAATCGGCAGCGGTCGCTACGGCGTCGACGATGTGATGGTTCGCGTCGACCGGATCCCTTTGATCTTGACCCGCATCTTCGAACGCGCCGAGAACGAGGGCCGGACCACCGACGCCGTGGCCGAAACGATGGCCCGCGAGATCATCGAGACTGCCAGACAATAGGTTTGCCCAGACGACAAGATGGTGGACAAGCGAAGACTTCTGCTCAATGTTCCCGCACAGCCGCATCAGCGAGCCCATTGTTTTGGGTTGGCCGATGCGGCAGCCGCAACGTCGGCCTGACAGCGGATGCACGTTGTGGGCCCAAATCGTCGCGAGGATGTCATGGCATTTGAACTCTACTACTGGGATGGCATTCAGGGCCGTGGAGAATTCGTGCGGCTGGCACTTGAGCACGCCGGGGCCGACTATGTCGATGTCACGCGGGAGCCTGACCGCGGGACGGATGAGATGATGCAGTTCATCGATAGTTCGTCGGAGGCGCATATTCCCTTCGCGCCTCCTTTTCTCAAAGACGGCGGGCAGCTCGTCTCCCATGTTGCCAACATCCTGCTCTATCTCGGCGCTCGGCTTGATCTTGCGCCGCGAGACGAAGACGCGCGCTGGTTCGCCAACGGACTTCAATTGACGATCACTGATTTCGTCGCCGAAGTGCACGACACGCACCACCCGATAGCGACCTCCAAGTACTATGAAGACCAGAAAGAAGAAGCAAAGGCGCGAGCGTCGGAGTTCGTCATGAACCGCCTGCCGAAATTCCTTGGTTATTTCGAGCGCGTGTTGAAGCAAAACCCGGTACAAGGCGGCCATCTTGTCGGCGACAGCCTTAGCTATGTCGACCTGTCGATGTTCCAGATGATCGAAGGGCTGGTCTATGCCTTCCCCAAGGCAATGAAGCACCTCGACATCCGATATCCGGGTCTCGCACGGCTTCACGACCGGGTGAAGGACGGTCCCGCTATTGCTTCCTATCTGGCGTCGCCGCGTCGATTGGCGTTCAACGAAAGCGGCATTTTCCGCAGATATCCCGCGCTCGATATCGATCCGTGATCACTGCGATCCTTCAACACTGCGGTCGCGTGCAGAGCGACTATGGGACGTCATTTCCGGTCGCCGCAGAGTAGAGGTCGAACCAGGTTTGCCTGTCGATGCGAACCGCAAGCGCCTCTGAAAAACGGCGGATCCGATCGATGCTGTTTGTGCCAAGCACAGGCAGAATTCGGGCTGGGTGGGCAAGCAGCCAAGCAATCGCGACGGCGGCCCGGTCGACGCCAGCCTCGGCGCCGAGACGGTCGAGCTTCTCGGCGAGCACACCGCTCTCCGTCATCAACCGACCCCCTGCAAGCGGGGACCAGGCCATCGGCGGGGTCGACATTTGCTGAAGATGAGCAAGATCCCCGTTGGTGAAGGGCGCCGTTGCCAACAGACTGAGTTCAATCTGGTTGGTCGCGAGCCTTGTACTCATCGCCGACTGTAAAAGGCTTTGATCCCATGGGCGAAAATTCGAGACGCCGACCGATCGTACCTTTCCATCCTTGACCAGCGCGTCGAGCGCAGCACCCGTTTCGACGTGATCCATGAACGGGTCAGGCCGGTGAATGAGAAGAAGATCGATGTAGTCCGTGGCCATCAGTCGGAGCGATTCGTCGACCGAGGCAGTGATATGGCGGGCGCTTGTGTCGTAATGCTTGACCTTCGCGGCGCTGTGCCTGCCGGCAGGGTAGACGATGCCGCATTTGGTGACGATCTCGATGCGCTGACGAAGTCCGCTGCCACGCAACGCTTTGCCGAAGAGTTCTTCGACCATATAGCCGCCGTAGATGTCGGCGTGATCCATCGTGGTCACGCCCTGATCGAGACACGCTTCAATCTTTGAGCGGATGTGAGCGATCGACGTGTCCTGATCGTCTGCCAGCCGCCACATGCCGTAGACAATCCGCGAAAGCTCCACGTCTCCCGCAATTCCAATCCGCTCCATCGTTACTCTCCATGTCGGCTCACTGTGTCGCGAAGCTATAATCTGTTGCTGATTTCAGCAACTTGGCAGCGGCGGTAAATGTCGACGATCCGCATTTCCTCCGTGCAGCGCCAGTGAGCGCGCTAAATTTTGTTTTCAGCGCGGCCCCTGCCCCCGTCCCGTCAACAGCCACGAGAGGCTTACGCTCAAGACGCCGGCGATCATCGCCAGGCGATTGGCACGTGGGGCATCTCGATCGTTTTCCCAGTTGAACCACGTGCTCGTCTCGACGCCGACGATCCTGGCGGCCTTTTGTGCCGAAACGTCAAGCGCATCGCGCGCAAGCGACATACGTCCGCCGATTGTGTCATCCTGGGTGCAGAACGTGTTTTCATAATTGTTGAAGTTCATCGGTATCCCTTTCCATTCTGATGTGAGCGGTCGCCCGGCGGCATTTGGCTGACGCCGGGCTCTTTCTCCCGTGGGTGGACCGGCTTACCTTCCGGTCCAGGCCTTCACCTGATCGGGGTGATCAGCGATGTATTTCTCGACTGCAGCTTCATAGGAAGTCTCCTGCGCCTGGAACATCGCAGCCTCCAGATCGCCGATCGGCAGTTTCATGCGGGAGAGGAAGGCGGCGACATCAGGATTGTCCTGCTTGAACCCCTGGCGCGCCAGCACGTCGACATGCTCGGCCTCACCGAGCGAGCCCTTCGGATCGGCGATGTAGCGAAGCTCGTATTTGCCGAACATCCAATGCGGGCTCCAGGACGTAGCGACGAACCACTTTTCAGTTCTGATTGCGCGATCCAACGCCGTCAGCATCCCGGCTTCGCTGGAGATCTGAAGCTTGTAGCCGTCGAGGCCATAATCCTTGAGCGCCTTTTCCGAGAGACGCGTCAGCCCGGCGCCCGGATCGATACCCTGAACCGTCGAAGTAAGCTTTTCCTTGATCTCGGGCTTCTGCAGATCCTCGATCGAGTTGAGTTCGCTTTCGGGAATGTAGGCCGGGACGACCCAGCCGAGTTTGGCGCCCTCATAGACAGTGCCGAGGGTCTCGACCTTGTCCTTCACCTTGCCGTAGTAATCGGCATGGGTTTGCGGCAGCCATGCCATCATCATCGCATCGAGATCGCCACGGCTGACCCCTTGATAGAGCGGAGCGACGTCTGTCTGGACAAGCTCGACCTCGTGGCCGAGTTCATCCTTGATGATTTTCGCCGCGAGCTTGGTGACGAATTCCGCATCCGACCATGCTGCCCAGCCGATTTTCACAGGCTTTGTCTCCTGCGCGAAGCTTGCGCCTGCCGGCCCGCCAATAAACATGGCCGCAAGGCCGATGGTTGCGATTGTCTTGAACATATCCAATCCTTCCTATGCATTTCGAATGACAGCGGGCGGAACGCCCGCCGATGAAGACGCTGCGCTCAGGCCGTCTTGGCCTCGGGCTCGCGCTGTGCGAACTTCACAAACGGCAGGCGCCAGGAAGCGCCTTTCTTTCCAAGGCTCTGGGTAAGGCGATCGAGAATGACGGCGAGGATGACCACGGCCAGGCCGCCTTCGAAGCCGGTGCCGACATCGAGCCGCTGGATGCCCGTCAGCACCGTGTTACCGAGGCCGCCCGCGCCGATCATCGAGGCGATGACCACCATCGACAGCGACAGCATGATCGTCTGGTTGATGCCCGCCATGATCGACGGCATTGCGTTGGGTAGCTGGACCTTGAGGAGAAGCTGGGTCGGCGTGCAGCCAAAGGCATTGCCTGCCTCGACGAACTCCACATGCACCTGCCGGATGCCGAGATTGGTCAGACGCACGACCGGGGGCATGGAAAAGATGACGGTCGCAATGGTGCCAGGAACCGCGCCGAGCCCAAAGAACATCGCCGCCGGGATGAGGTAGACGAAGGCCGGCATCGTCTGCATCAGATCGAGCCCCGGGCGGATGACCGCGGCGACGGAATCCCGTCGCGCCATGGCGACGCCGAGCGGCAAGCCGATGATCATCGCGATGACAGTCGAAGCAATGACAAGAGACAACGTCTCCATCATCGCTGCCCACAGTCCCATTTGCCCGACCAGCGAAAGCGACAATCCGGCAAAGACCGCAAAGCCGAATGAGACGCGCCACAGGGCGAGAAGAGCGAAGATCGCTATACCAACCGGCGCGGGAATGCTGAGCAGACCGTTCTGCAATCCGTTCGTCACGAACCCGATCGACGCAGCGATGAAGTCGAGCGCGGGCGAAAAATTGTCGAGGATGTAATTGACGGCCGAATCGATGCCGTCTCCGATGTCGAAGCTCATAATTTTATCCGATTGGCTGGTGAGGTTCAGTTGGCGCGGTCGAGCGTCTCAAGCAGCGCCGACTTGCTGATGGCGCCGATGTAACGGTCTTGGTCGTCGAGAACAGGAACCGGCCATGCGCTTGCAGCCACTTGCCCAAGGACACTCGAGAGCTGTTCGCTGGCAAGGATCGGCGCTGCGTCGGCAAGGAAAGCCTTGCGATATGGATCTTCCGCCTTGGAGCGGATCTTCTCCATCAATGACGCCTGGCTGACCATGCCATGGTATTTCATGTCGCGGCCGACGATGATCGCGAACTCCCTGTCGCGGCTCTTCATCTGCTCCAGCGCGGCAGCGGCGGAAACACCCTGACGCTCTATGATGGTGATCTGGGTCTTTCGCGCAACGTCGCCGGCCTTGAAAACCTGCGAGACGTCGACATTGCGGAAGAACGACCGAACATAGTCGTTGGCGGGATTGCCGACGATTTCGTCAGGTGTGCCGACCTGGACGACGTTTCCGTTCTGCATGATGCAGATACGGTCACCGATGCGCATCGCCTCGTCGAGATCATGGCTGACGAAGACGATCGTTCGGCTGTGTTCGGACTGCAGCCGAACCAGTTCGTCCTGCATTTCCGTGCGGATGAGCGGATCAAGCGCCGAAAACGCTTCGTCCATAAGCAGGATCGACGGTTCGCTTGCCAATGCCCGGGCAAGGCCGACGCGCTGCTTCATGCCGCCGGAGAGTTCGTCAGTGCGGCTTTCGCTATAACCGTCAAGCCCGACGGCTTTCAGCGCCACCATGGCCTTCGCCTTGCGCTCGGCTTCGCCGACGCCTGCCACTTCCAGCCCGAAGGCGGCGTTGTTTAGAACATTGCGGTTTGGGAGAAGCGCGAAGGACTGGAACACCATGCTGATGTCTCGGCGACGGAGCTCGATCAGCGCCTTGCGCGACATCTTCGTGATGTCTTGGCCGTCGATCTCGATGGAACCGGATGTCGGCTCGATGAGCCGGTTGAGCAGGCGCAGAAGCGTGGATTTGCCGGAACCGGACAGGCCCATGATCACGAAGATCTCGCCTGCCTTGATATCGAAGCTGGCGTCGTTGACGCCAATGGAGCAACCGGTTGCTCGGTGAATGTCCGCCTTGCTCTTGGCGGAGCGAATGAGCTCCAGAGCATCTTCCGGGTATTCCCCGAAAATCTTGTAGACGTCCTTCAATCTTATCTTGGTCGAACTCTCGGACGTGCCGTTCTCATGTTCCGTCGTAAAAGCCATAAAAAATTGCCGCCTGCTCAATAGCTGACGCACTCTCCTTGTTTGTGATCTTCAGCATTCCTCAAGCAAATACCGCTCAAGGAAACGATTTCTTTAGGCACCAATTCCATCGCGCGGAATATGGTGAAGTTAATCCTCGGCAATCGTCAGATGAGCATTATTATAATAACACATGCTGCGTTGATGAGCGCGGAGAAACTGTCGTTTCTACAATGGCGAATGATGGCCGAGGCGCAAAGGATTGCCTTTATTACGACACAGAGTTCCGGATGTCCATTGAAAATTCTATTTTTTTGGCAATCTGGGTGCGCCTGAGAAACTCAACGAGGTCCCGTGGACGCCCGAACACCCTGCAAAAGCGCGCATGCGCGTGCTCGGTTTGACGCCGGTTGAAAGGGTTTTCCGGAGTGATATGCGACATCGAGAAGGAACCGCTGACGGCTAGCCGACAACCTCATTGCGGTAGACGCACCATAGATCCACCCGCCTGACATATCCAATGAGACCGTGTCGCCTGACCATCACTTCGCACCAGGTTCCATCACAACGATCAAGCCTGAGCAGCACGCCGCCTTGCAAGCTGGCGCGCTCCGTGGCTGTCGCTGCAGGCGCGCTTCTCAGTGCTGCGTTCGAATCCAGCCAGTTTCCGACGGTGGCCATCCGTTGACCGGAGAGCAGCGCTGCCGACATCCAGCCGATAGCGCCGTCCGCGTCGCGAATCATTCGCCAGTTGCCGGACTCTTCCACAACCCTCGAGCGGCAAACCGGGCGTGACATAAAGCCAGATGATCAGCGAGGCCATCTGGCGCTGGACTCATCGTGTGCAGCGGGCAGCACCTTTGAGGGCTGCCGTCATGCCTTTCAGTGAAAACGAATAGGTCGTTTCCGTGCCGCGGCGTGAGCGCGCATTCAGCGTCATTGTGGCGCCCGCCTTCATGGCGGCTACGAGCTCGGCATCACGGGCCTCGCGTCGCGTCCATGCGGCCCTGCCCTGCGGTGCCAGCGTGAAAGCCTTGTCGCCCACCGCGGCAGTCAGGGTGGAACCGGCCTCGAGATCATAGCCCATGATGGCTTGTGGCACATATCCGGTGGCCGGCCGCGGCGACGGCGCGACAAGGAAGAAGTTGTCGCCGTGGTCGACGTGATCAGGTTTCATCGTCGTTGGGATCGAGAGAATGTAGCAGGTGTCGCGCCCGTTATTTTCGTAGGAATACACGCCCCAGGCGCCGAAGGAGTTGAGCTTTACGGGTTGCGCCTGCGCTGAAGCGTACGTGGTAAGGACGATAGCGCAAGCAGCAATAACTCTGAATTTCATCTTGTTTCCTTTGGCATGGAGGGATCAGGCAGTGCGTTTCGACCGCACACAAGATGCGCCATTCGCGGTCGCAATCGTTGTCAAAGTGTTAACGAAAAGCACCCGAAAAAATGCCCATTGCCGCCGACCAGGCGCAAGTCCCGCGCAATGCACTGCTTGTGCCTCGCCTGACTGAACGTGCGACCTCGATAAAAATATCGTGACCGGATTGTGTTCACTTGAGGGGTCGACATGTGGTCGGTTAGTCGCGAACATGAACGGGAGATGAACAGATGTTTGATCAAAGTTTGGAACGGGCGCCCATGTTCGGCCTAACGTTCGCTTCACAATTCTCTTTGCAACCCATTGACATTGCTGGGGTCGTGGCGGTCAGGACTGCCATCGCCTACTCTGACGTGTTGACGGACGTCGACATTTCGGTAACGCACGAACACGGTGTCATCTACCTGGATGGGGTGGTGTCATCCGTCCGGATGCGCGATGCAGCCCAGAAGATAGCTGCTGAAGTTACCGGTTCACCCATCAGAAACCGGCTTGCGTGGCACATTGACCGTTACCTTTGAAAACGTGACCGTCGGGATCGGTCACGGCATCTTTGCGCCCGACGATTAGCGCTGATCACGACACCCGGCAGGTTCATTCCGCAGCAAGGGTGCGGCCATACATGGCCGTCAAACGCCTGGAATTAACGCGATCGAAAGCCGGTGATGTTAGCACTCCTGGGTTGAAAAGGGAGAGCTGTCATGCTGCCTGCACCATGGAAGCCGATTGAATCCGGTGGCCTGATCCGGCTGGGATCCGCACGCGACGGCGGTTATGTCGTTCCGAAGCGCGCCGTGCTTGCCTCAAAGCGCTTGATCAGCATGGGACTGAACGACGATTGGCAGTTCGAGAAGGAGTTTCGGCAGCTCGCAGGCGTTGGCATCGTCTGCTTCGACCATTCCGTCACTTGGAAGTTCTGGCTGCGGTATTATGTCGAGCAGGTTCTGCGGCTTCGCTGGGGCAGACTGGCGCGATATCTGGATTATCGATGGTTCTTCAGCCGGCCAGGCGTCGAGCACCAGCCCATCAGAATCGGCTATGATCAACCGGGGGAAGTTAGCGTCAAGGGGCTGCTCAAAGAGTTCTCCGAAGACAATATTTTCCTCAAGATCGATATTGAGGGATCCGAGTACCGGATACTGGACGATATCGTGAAATATTCGAACCGCTTTACCAGCGTCGTCATCGAACTCCACGATATCGACATACACGAAGATCGAATCCGCAGGTTTGTGGAGGGAATGTCGAATTTCTCGATCGTTTTCCTTCACCCGAACAATTTTGGCGGCACGGACGATCAGGGCGATCCATTGGTTATCGAAATGTGCCTTGTGAGGAATGATCTGCTGGACCCGGCAGCACCAGGCGAGACACGCCCCGAACTGCCGGCAAACACGTCACGCCTCCCCGATATCGAATTGCGCTTCGCTCCGGTCGGCATCAGTTCGACGGTCGGGCCGCGCCGCGATCTCACGGCTTAAGCTGACATCCACAGCATCCCAGGAGCAGCGGTCCTCATTGGTACCGCCACTCCGTACTCAGCGTTTGAACAAGGGTGTGCGAACGTGCCCCGAAGCAGCGTATGTGAGCGAGGATTCGAGTTGCTCGAACGGCAAGCCGCGACGGAGCAGATGAGCGACAGCGACCTCGACGATCAGCGGTGCGAATTTCTCTGCGGGACAGGCATGCACGCCGGCACCGAACTCAAGAAACTTTCTGTCCGCCCGTGTGATATCGAAACGATCCGGATCCGGATTTAACGCCGGGTCCCGGTTGGCCGCCGCCAGCAATACGATGATCATCTCGCCCTGCCGCACCCTATGGCCTGCGATCTTCCCGTCACGCGCCATGAAGCGAAAAGTGCTGTTGGTGACGGGATCACACCGCAAAACCTCCTGAATGAGCGGTCGCAGCAATGTCGGATCCGCGACGACCTGCGTGCGCAGCGCCGGTTGGCGCGCCAGCGCCAGGAGCGTCGATCCGATCAGAGACGCCATCGCCACATAGCCCTGAACCAGGTAGCCGATGGCGTTGACGACGACATCAGTTTCATCATCGCACCCGACCCGCCTTGCCTCGTTTGCCAGGGCGTGAAGCAACGGACCGCACTGTTGACTGTCGCGCCTGATCTTCATGACTAGCTCGAACAGAGCCTGGGCGCCGTGGTGGCCCCGTGCGAGCAGTTCTGCAGTCAATGCGGGGATCCCGGTTGCCGCGGCCGCAGCGGCGGCGCCATAATCGCCGAGCCACGCCATCACATCGCCGAAGCTGGCCTTGGGGATGCCAAGCAGTTGCGCGACAACCTGCACCGGCAACGCAAACATGAACGTCATCGTTCTATCCACGCTGAACATCTCTTGTGCGTCACTGTCGAGTTCCATGGCACGCCGGTGCGCAACGACAGCGAGCTGCCCGAGATCGACGCCACGCAAGACGCTTGCGACCGCCCCCCTCAACGTGTCGCCGACGTCGTCATCGCGCAGACGCACCAAGCGCCCGAATATCTGGCCGGCCGCACCACCCAGCAAGGTCTCGGGGATCGGTTCGCTCAAGGGGCGCGTGAGACAGATCTTACTGGTCAGAACCTCCTTGACTGCAGCCGCGCTCGCAGCCACCCACCAGCCATTTGCCTCGTCATGAAAGAAAGGCTGCTCTTGTGCCAGACGGCTATAATAGGCGGAAGGGTCGCGATGAGATGGCGCAGCACGAACATGCGCGGGTTCGTCGGGGGAAAGTATGATTGTGTTCATGGCAATACTCCTGCGTTCGGGCCATTGAGCCGCCTTGTCCCTTAATGTCCCTTGCCTTTGCATTTGTCCAGGTTATAGTATTTCTGATGCCGATCAGCTTTATGCATGGCCATGGACAGCGAAGCACTGCTCACATTCGTGACCATCCACCAGGCCAACGGGTTCTCGCGCGCCGCTGACATTCTCGGCCGCTCCCAGCCCGCCATCAGCCGGCGCATTGCCCTGCTCGAAGAGGAACTGGGCGTGCCGGTTTTCGAGCGTGCCGCCGGTGGCATTGTGTTGAGTGAAGCGGGCCGCACCCTGCTCCCACATGCAGAGCGCGTACTTGCTGCGCTCGGCGATGCCTCGAGTGCAATCAAAGCCATGCAAACGAACGTTGTGGGGCGTGTCGCGATCGTCGCTGTTGGCACACTCGCCGGCACGAACCTGACCGTGGTTCTCAAACACTTCACGGCCGAGCATCCCGGGATCGAACTTGCGATCAGCACCGCAACCAGCGCCGAAGTCAGCGAACTGGTTCGGCGGGGTGAAGCGGCCATTGGTCTGCGCTATCTCCTCGACATCGCACCGGATCTCATCTGCGAGCATGTCGCCTCGGAACCCATGGCCGTCATCTGTCACGCCGACCATCCCCTGGCGGGCAAGGAAATCAAATCTCTGACTGAGCTGCGCCATGAGACCTGGTTCGCTTTCCGCAATTCTTACGATCAGCGCGAAACGTTCGCCGACAACATCTTTGCCCAGTTTCAGGCGCGCGGCGTCGGCGAAATCCGCTGGTCGGCCATAGACAGCCTCAATGCGATGAAACGCCTGGTCGAGGCCGGGCTCGGCATTGCGTTACTGCCGGAAAGTGCGATCGATGAGGAAAGGCGCGCAGGTTCACTCGCCACGGTCGGGGTTGCAGACCTGATCGTCGCAAACCCAATTTACACGGTCACGCGTCGTGGCGGTTATCTCAGCCCCGCCACGCTTCGTCTGCTGGAACTTCTGCGAACATCTCCCAGTTTCACGGGCAAGGCTGACCTGCAACCACAGAGCGGGAGACTTGAGTCTTCGTAAGACACAATCCGGTTGGGCAGGTCCTATACAAGGACGTGAGGCTGTAGACGGTCCAGCTTAGCATTGCGGAAAAGCTGGTGACAGCACAAGACACCTTCGCAGCGGGCGGCCACTTCCTGATGCATTCAATGTGGTTTCGCTATTCCGGCTCGCGCAGATCGCAACGCCGGAGATGGAAAAGGCCGGTGGTGGCGCCATACTCGCTATCGCATCGATGGCGGGTAACGACAAGAACAAGCGCATGGCGTCCTACGGATCGTCGAAGGCAGCCGCAAATCACCTGATCCGCAATATCGCCTTCGACCTCGGCTCCAAAAACATCCGCGTCAACGGCATCGCACCGGGCGCCACGCGGACGGATGCACTTGGATCCATGCTGAATGATGACATCGAGGAAAGGATGCCGGCGCACACGCCCATCCGCCGACCGGGCGAACCCCAGGACATGGCAAACGCCGCCTCGTTCTTGTGTTCACCAGCCGGATCAGTGGTCAGATTGTTACCGTCTCGGGTGATGGCGTGCAGGAACTGGATTGAGACAACAGGATTGAGACCGGGCTCTCCGTACGGTCAATCGCATCGAGCTGCCGTGGCCTTGGGGCCATGGCGACGTGTTCGTTGCCAATCGCCGCTTGCCGAATCGACGGACGGCAGTCCCCGCCGACCGGCGGGCACTGACATCTTTTGCCCATAGGCCGCAAGACCGGATTTCGACGATTAGCAGCAGCGCTAATCTCACACGACCTTGCGCCCGGCGCGCTCAGCTTACTGTTGGGCTGGGGGCGTGGTTTGAATTTTTTCCTGAACCTTCTTGGCCAGAGCCGGGTCGTTTTGGGCGGCTGTCAGGATAGAAGAGTATTCCTCCACCGAAATAGCGGACGAGGATTCCACAGCCTCCACCATCTGCTTGCTGGCTTCAGTCTGCAGCTTCTCCTTTGCCGCTGCGTCCGTTGTTGCTTCTATCTTCGCGGAATACGCCTGCCGGACCTTGTCAACCTGAAGGTAAGCGACTGCAAATGCCTGGATCTTCTGATCGCTGATGGTGGCATCCGTGCCCTTGCCGGCCTGACCCTGGGTCGGCTGCGTCTCTTGTGCCTGGGCCATTTCCAAGGCGGACGCCGGACTGAAGGCCGTGAAACTGACGAGTGTGGCGGTCAGCGATGCAATGAGTGCGTAACGATTGATCATGTCCATTCCTCTATAACGTGCCAGGCAGCAATACAGCGCCTTGCTCATTCGCCCCCAAACCGGATGAATGCGGGGCGTGGTCTGGACAATGAAACCCTCGAAAGGGCCAGGTGGGGCAGCGACAGGGCAATTTGCTGACCATTGAACGGCAGCTTTGTGGCTTTCACCGAGCGCCGAAAACGCCACCTCGGCCCTGTCGCCCTGCGGAAACCTTGCTGCGCGACTGGCTCTTAACTGCAATGCGATCGTCGGCCACCACCTTTGTTGGCGAGCCGGTACGCTACGGATATCGAATGTCCAAAGCGCACCGTTTGCGGGCGCCAAGGTCGAATAGCCTCATCTGCCGCGTCCGCGATGGTCGTTGAACGCAGCGGTACCAAACTCGACGTTCTTGGCAAGTGCCGGCCATTCGCTCGTCACGCCCGGCTGCACCGGCCGCTCCAGATAGGTCGAAAGAACGACATAGCTCCGGGTCGCCTTGACGCCAGGCGTGTCATACAGGCGCGCCAGCAGTCCTTCCAGCGCATGCGTGCTCTCCGTGCGCACCTTAAGGAGCATGCAGGTGTCCCCCGCCACCGAATGCACCTCCTCCACTTCGGGGTGTTCTTCAATAGCAAGCAATGCTGGGGTCTTGCCCCAGCCGGTGGTGTCGACATGAACGAAGGCAAGCAGGGTCTTGCCAACGGCCTCGGGATCGATGAGCGCCGCCACGCGACGAATTGCGCCAGAGCGCCTCAGGCGCTTTACGCGCTCGTGCGCGGCCGGCGGTGATAGTCCGACACGGTCCCCGAGTTCGGCGTAGCTCAGGGTCGCGTCCTCGACCAAGGCGCCTAATAGCTTTCGGTCCATCGCATCCAGATCACGTTCGGGACGAGGCTTGCGCCGAACCTCTTCTGTATTTTGGTCCATTCTGATGTTTCCTCTTGTGGCAGAATGACATTCTGCAATCATCGCTCCATGACGAATGTAGATCAACATATTTCCACTAAATCTGTCGAGCGCTCCCGCATCCCTCCGTTTGCCTTCGTGTTAACGACCTGCATCGGCGTCATCGGGTCGAACTCGCTGGCGCTGGGGCCGATTGCGCCAGAAGTTGCACGCAGTCTTGACGTGGGCGCTCCGGCCGTCATGACGGCATCGGCGGTTTTTGGTCTCGGTACGGCGGCGAGCGCCATCTTCCTTGGACGTTTCATTGATCGCTACGGCCCGAGCCGAATGCTTGTGATCGCATTGCTTCTGCTTGCGATCGGACTTGGCGCCAGCGCGGCCGCACCGGCGCTCCCCTTCCTTGTGACAGCACAACTGCTGGTCGGGATTGCCGCCGGCATCGCGCTGCCGGCCATCTACACGCTGGCAGCCATTGTCGCGCCGGCGGGACGCGAGAGCGAGACCATCGGCCTGGTGTTGACGGGCTGGACGCTGAGCATGGTCGCAGGTGTACCGTTGTCGGCGGCTATTGCCGATTTCGCCGGCTGGCGCGTGACCTTCCTTGTCGTCGCCGCGGCCGCCCTTATCGTATGTGCTGCGGTGCGGATGGCTGTCGTCCGGGACGCGCCTCAAGCGGCGGCTTCGTCGCCGTTGACGGCGCTCGGCGTTCGTGGGGCCGTGCCACTTCTTTCCGCCTGCGCCGCTTTCATGGCCGCCTTCTATGGCGTCTATGCCTATATCGGCGATCATCTCCATGCCGCCTTGGAACTGCCCCTCAGCGCCAACGGCTTCATCGCGGCCTTCTATGGAGTCGGTTTTGGAAGTGCCGCCTTCCTCGACCGTCTGATCGATCGCCTCGGTGCCGCAAAATTACTGCCGCTCATTTTTCTCGTTGTCGCCGCAGTCTACGTTGCGATGGCAGCAGCCAGCGGTTCCTACAAAGCCATGCTGGCGGTCGTCTTCTTCTGGGGACTTGCCAACCACCTCGGACTCAATGTGCTCATCATGCGGCTGACGGCGCTCAGCCCCACCCGGCGCGGCGCCATCATGGGACTGAACAGTGGCGTCACCTATCTTGCCCTGTTTGCCGGCACACTTGCCTTTGGCAACCTCTATTCTGCGGCGAGCTTCTTTGCTCTCCCTGTTGCCGCCGGCGGTCTGATGCTTGCGGCAGCGCTTTGCGCGGCTCTTGCACCGCGCTAGAGCATGTCGCGCAAAAGCGTACAGCGGTTTTGCGATGACGACATGCGCAAAAACAAGAGCTTAGAGCGCAGCAAGCGAATCCGAGAGATCGCGACGCGCTTTAGCGGCCATCGTCGTTCGACCAGTTGGAACGCCGATCAGCGTATAGGCGGGATGGGTTGCCGAGGCGCCTTATCTAATGCGCGGTGTAGGCGCCATCCACCAGATGGTAGCTACCGGAGATGAAGCTCGCTCGTTCGGACAGGAGAAAACACACAAGAGCTGCAACTTCGTCCGGCGTGCCGCGTCGGCCCATGGGCTGAAGCGCGTCCAAGCGTCGGTTGCTTGTCAACTCGGACTGCTCGGATAGCAGTGGCGTTTCGATCATGCCAGGCCCGACCGCATTGATCCGTACGCCCCTTTTTGCATACTCGATCGCGGCGACCTTCGTCAGGCCGACAACCCCGTGCTTGGCTGCGGTGTATGCCGATGCGGTCGGCAGGCCGACGGAGCCCAGAATCGACGACATGTTGACGATAGATCCACCACCCTGCGCCGCCATGGCGGCGATCTCGTACTTCATGCAATAGAACACGCCGTTGAGATTGACGCTGATCAACCTTTCCCACTCGTCTACCGGGTAATCAGCCGTCGCCCTTCGAATGCCGTCGACTCCGGCATTGTTGACCGCCAGATGCAGCCCCCCGTGTGTCTGGACAACGGTTTCGACCAGCTTCGCCACGTCGCCGGCTTTGGCGACATCGACTTCCACGGGGAAGGCCGTCCCGCCAGAGGAACAGATCTCGTTGGCGACCGCTTGCGCCGCATCGGGATTGATATCCGCTACGACGACTTTCGCCCTTTCTGCGCCAAGCTGGCGGGCAACCGCGGCACCTATCCCAGACCCTGCGCCGGTTACAAGCGCGACTTTGCCGGCGAAGCCAAGCTCCATTCTGTGTATCCTTATTCAAGAGCCCAATCGACCAGGGACGGACGCAAGCTGCAAGCAGTTTCATAAATTGTGGCGTGCTTTGTCAGCCTGCACCTGCGAAACGCGAAGTGCAATGGTCTTTACTCTTCCTGCACTACTAGTTTTCTCCTCGGAAAAGCGAAGAATAGCGACTTGGCCAACGAACGCTTGAGTGTTAAAGACGAAACAGTGCTCACCGATTACTCGTAGGTGGATATGAACAGTAACCGCGTTACCCGGCGGGCGATCCTGCTCGGCAGTTTGGCTTTAACGGCATCTGGATGCACATCAACGGCACAACGATTGGGCGAGCCCATCTTTTCTGCCTTCGGAGGTGGCCCGTCTTCCCGCTATCGGCGTCGAGATGTGGCTTATGACGGAGGTGAGCCCCCTGGGACGATCGTCGTCGACACCACGGAACGCTACCTATACCTGGTTGAAGGCGGTGGTCGGGCCATCCGCTACGGCGTCGCTGTCGGCGAAGATGGACGCACGCTCAAGGGCCCGGCGTCAATCGGGCGCAAGGCCGAATGGCCGTCCTGGACGCCGACCGAAAGCATGATGGAGCGCAAGCCGCATTTACGGCAATATGCCGGAGGCGTCAGCGGTGGGAACCATAATCCACTTGGCGCAGCCGCTCTTTATCTCTATCGCGGTGGGCAGGATACCATGTTCCGGCTGCATGGAACAAACGAGCCCTGGACGATTGGCCAGGCAGTATCGAGCGGATGCGTCCGCTTGACCAATGAGGATATCGTCGATCTGTACAACCGAACTCCCGTTGGGGCCAAGGTTCTGGTCATCTGATCAAGCTTTTATGCTCAGCGATGCAAATTGTGTTCTTTTTGCACTAGGCGAGAGCGAAGAACGCCCTATTAATATAAGCGTTGCCTTTGATTCCCATTCCGCATAGAGGAGAGGACTTCTTGATGAGCAGAAATCTAATCATGATTGTTACCTTGCTTTCCGTCGTCGGCCTGAGTGGCTGCGATACTATCGGTAAAGGCAAGGGTAAAGCCCCGCCGCCGGTCGAGTCCGCCGAACCGGCACCGGTCTATAAATAACTTGAACTTCTGATGGGTGGGGAGGGCAAGTGCCCTCCCCACGTCATCCCAACCGGTCGGGCCGGCCGTAAGGCTGCAATGTCTGCCGGGCTGTGCTCATCGGAGTTCAGGAGATATTCCACAGTGATGCCGCATATGATTGGCCGACTAACACTCGTGGCAATGCTCGCGTTTGCGACGGCTGCCTGCGAATCAACTGATAAAAAACCCGAACCGCGTTTTGTCTCGAGTACCAGTGGCGCACCTGCCGTGAGCGCAGGCGTAGCCCGGGAAGCCGGTTACTTTATCGAATTCAGATCCCGATACGCCCTAAGCTACGGCCATACCTATGTGATTTTCGGGCGCACGGATCAGGCTGGTGCGATGATTGATCCCGAAGTCGCGGGTCTTGCACCGGCCAGTACCAGCGCAACTCCCTATGTCCTCGGTCACTTTTTGCCCGTACCGGCCGAAACCGGTGCCAGCGACGGCGACCTTGAGGAGGCATACAGGTCGGCAAGCTGGCGCGTGATGCTGACCGAAGCGGAGTACAACAAGACCGTTGCCAATATCAGGAAACTTAAAGCCAAATCGCGATTCTGGCAGGCGTCGGTGTACAACTGCAATGCGTTCGTCGCAGATATCGCACGTTCCATGGGATATCAGACGCCCAGCATCTGGCTAAGGCCGCAGCAGTTCGTTACAAAACTCCGGCAGATGAACGCGGGCTAAAGGCGATCGGTCCGGCGTTTCGCGCCCAATCGATCGTATATCGCAGAAAGGCTTCGGTGACTTGAAGTGATCATATCGATCGCCGCTCTGGGCAAAATCGTGTGGGTAGTCGGCATCATCGCCTGGTACTTTATTCGTGTGCCGTTCGAACGCCGGGCAAAGCGCGTGCAGGTCGTCAGCACCCGCCGCTCGCCGGTTGACATGTTCGGGCTTGCGTCCGGCCTCCTTGGCCTGGCGATCATCCCAGCTTTCTACGTTGCCACCGGAATGCCGGGGGCCGCCGACTATTCGGCCCGTGCGTGGGCCATCGTGCTAGGCGCAGTCATTTTTTTCTTTGCCCTGTGGGTTTTTCGCCGGACACATAAGGAGCTAGGTCGGAACTGGTCGATCACGTTGGAGATTCGTGACAAGCACGAGCTGATCTCCGGCGGACCGTACGCCTTTGTTCGCCACCCGATGTATACGTCCTTCATGCTGATGGGTCTCGGTCAGGCCTTTCTGCTTTCCAATTGGGTGGCAGGGCTGGCGGGCCTGCTCGGGTTCGCGGTGCTTTTTTTTCTAAGGGTGGACAAGGAAGAGCGTATGATGCTGGAGATTTTCGGGCCGCAGTACCGTGACTACATGCAGCGGACCAAGCGAATCGTCCCGTATCTCTATTAAAGGTGACATGATGCGAGGCCGAGCCATCAAGCTTTCGGTGCCACGGCGCCTTGTCTGTGACCTGATGCGGTTTTCGATCGGGGTGCCGCGCGTTACCGTTCAGCGGCAAATGAACCTCGACCCGCTGCAAAGGGCGAGAATCGCCCAGACCAGCAGGCCGTCTTGGACCGCGCTGTTCTTGAAGGGATACGCGCTTCTTTGTCGGGAGACGCCGGAGTTCCGGCGTGCATACGTCAAGCTCCCCCGACCTCAGCTTTATGAATACCCGGAAAGCGTAGCGTCCATTGCGCATGAACGCGAGCATGACGGCGAGCGGGTGGTCCTGCTCAGCAAGATCAAGTCTCCGGAGCGCCTCCCGATCCCTGAACTGGCCGCCCTGATCGATGCGGCGCGGTCGCGCCCGGTGGCGGAGATAAAGGAGTTTCGGCGCGCGCTGAAGATTGCCCGCATGCCGGGCCCATTCCGTTGGCTGCTCATGTGGCTGGCGCTCAATCTCGGCTCGCGGCGCGCCCACTACTTCGGCACCTTCCAACTGTCGGTCTATTCGGGCCTCGGGGCGGAATCGCTCAATCCCCTGACCCCCCTCACCACCCTCTTCAATTACGGCCCCATCGCCGCGGACGGCACGGTCACCGTACGCATCCACTACGATCACAGGGTCATGGATGGTGCCAATGTCGCGCGCGCGCTGGAACGCTTCGAAGCGATCCTGAACGGTGATGTTGCCCAGGAAGTGTTGGGTCTTTCTCAAGACGAAGCCGTTCACACGCCCTTGCTGTCGCGGAAGACCACATGATGGTACAGGCCGAATTGCGACCGGCGGTCGTGGTCATTGGAGCCTCGCGCGGTATTGGTCGGGCGATCGCCAAAGTTGCCGCGCGAGAAAAAGCACCCGTCGTACTTGTCGCGAGATCCCACAAAGATCTGGTCGCAGTGGCGAGCGAGATTGGAGAGGCCGGCGGCGAAGCATTCGTGCTGGACCTCGACCTGTTTTCGGCCGATACGGCGGCGCGCCTGGAGGATTTCCTCACGGCAAACAACCTTTGCTGCGACGTCCTCGTCAACAGCGCCGGCTACGGTTTGCGGGGGGCGGCAACAACACTCCCCGTCCAAGATCAGTTGGGGATCATCGACCTCAACATCCGCGCGCTTACCGACTTGTCTCTTCATTTCCTGCCGGGGATGGTGGCGCGCGGTCGCGGCGGCGTCCTCAACCTCGGCTCCATTGCCGGCTTCATGCCCGGCCCTAACATGGCGCTTTACTACGCAAGCAAGAGCTACGTGCGCTCCTTTTCCGAGGCCCTTCACCAGGAATTACGCCGTACCGGCGTCACGGTGACATGCGTTGCTCCCGGTCCGGTATCGACCGAATTCCTGCAGCGATCCGGCGCCGATCGCGTGCCGCTTTTCAAGGTCCTGCCGAAGCTTGATGCCGACTATGTCGCCGAGCGCGCTTGGCGCGGGTTCAAGTCGGGGCGGCGTCTCGTCGTGCCGGGAATCTCCGCCAAACTTGCGGCGTTTGCCGCAGCGTGGCTGCCATCCGCAGTCATGTTGCCATTGATCGGCCGATTGCAACGTCGCAGCAATGATCCCTGCCCTTGCGGCTCCGGCATAAAATTCAAGGATTGCTGTGGCGCCCGTTCGCGTCGGGATGCCTTGCGGCAAAACACCCCTCTAAACCGCTGATCGGTTTGACACCGTCGAAAAATGCGCCTTCGGATCGCCTCCGGATACCGCAACCAATGTGAGGGGTGCCGTTTGCGAATGCGCTCCATGGCACCTGCGTCAAACGCCTCAAAAATTGGATGTGGTCGATGATGGCGGAGTGACTGGTGATGTCGGAGGATCCCGTCGACGCGTGTACCAAAAAAGCAGTGTCAGACACTTGAAGGCCAGCCAGCGCCCTCCCATCTGCCGGACAACCCGCTGGTCCGGGCCCCTCTGGCGAGAGCTTCCGGCGCTCTTGCGATGTCGGACCTTATCCGACATCTGCGCCGGCGGAGCTCTATTCCGTGGATACTTCCCTTTTGTTTATCGATTGGCTGGGTAAGCCAATCTGGATGTGGCTCAGCTTCATCACGCTGGTCATCGCTATCCTGTCCTTCGACCTTGGCGTGCTGCACAACGAAAACAAGGAAATCGAGGTCGGCGAGAGCATCAAGCTCTCAGCGCTCTACATCTCGCTTGGCCTCGCTTTCGGCGGCTGGGTCTGGTGGTATCTGGGCGCCGACGCCGGCCTTGCCTACATGACCGGCTTCGTCGTCGAAAAGACGCTCGCGCTCGACAACGTGTTCGTCATCGCCCTCATTTTCTCATTCTTTGCCGTCCCGCGTCTCTACCAGCATCGGGTGCTTTTTTGAGGCATCCTCGGCGTCATCGTCCTGCGCGCCATCATGATCGGCGTCGGTGCGACGCTTGTCGCTGAATTCTCGTGGCTACTCTACATCTTCGCTGCCTTCCTCGTCGTTACCGGCTTGAAGATGCTGTTCATGAAAGAAGCCGAGCCCGACATCTCCAACAACGCGTTGGTGCGCTTCATGCGGAACCGTTTCAATGTAACGGAGACCCATCACGGCGAACATTTCTTCGTCAAGCGGGCAGATCCGAAGAGCGGCAAGCTGATCTGGTTCATCACGCCGCTGTTCATGGCCCTCGTGCTTATCGAGGTGGCTGACGTTATCTTCGCCGTCGATTCGGTACCGGCGATCTTCGCCATCACCACCGATCCGTTCCTGGTCTATACGTCCAACATCTTCGCCATTCTCGGCCTGCGGGCGCTCTACTTCGCACTGGCAGCGATGATCCACCGCTTCCGCTATCTGAAGCCGGCTCTGGCCGTGGTTCTGATCTTCATCGGTTCGAAGATCTTCGTTGCCGATCTGCTGGGCCTGGAGAAATTCCCGGCGGCGCTGTCGCTTGGCATCACCTTTGCGATCATCGCAAGCGGCGTGATCTGGAGCCTGGTCAAGACGCGCGGGGAGGCGATACCGGCCGAGTAAGTCTCGGCAAAGCGACCTCCGTCAAGACGAGGCGATACGCCCGGAGGCTGCCCAAGAGGGCAGCCAATCCATTTCAGTGACAATCAGCTAAGCCGCGGGTGCTCGAAAGAACGCCCGCGGTTCGCGTTTATCGGATCGGCGTCTGCTCGCCCAAAGCGGCGACCATCGCGCGGATCTTCACGGCTTTCTCGAAATGGTCGAGCCGATGGGTCCTGATCCACCATTCGGCCGCCTCCATCAAAAGCTCTGGGTCTTCGTTTTTGTTGGCAAAGAAGGCATAGAACGAGAGGCCCACCCCGGGTCCCTTTTCAGCGATCTTCCGATCGCAAACTTCCAATATCTTCCGTTGCAAGGCGGTTCTCATGATCCGGCTCCAATGCGTTTGCTGATTGTCTCTGGTGAAGGGGTCGGCTTCGCCCTGCCCGCTCAAAGGGCTCTTTTCAAGACGAGGTCTTAGCCGCAGCCGGTCGGGCTGCGCAATCCTTGACAGGGCGGTCACGATTCATCGGGTGATTGTCTGGTTGACCGGCCGTTGCCGCACCCTTGGATGTGCCATCGCACGCAGGGCTTGACGCCAGAATATTGCGTGTATATACACGCAATATGTCCTATTGTTATTGCATCCTCCTGCGCAAAGCCTCGAGACGAGTGACGTCGCTCTATGACGACGCGCTTGCGCCTATTGGCGTCAATCTCGCGCAGTTCAGTCTGCTGCGAAACATCCAGCGGGCGGAGCCCATCTCTCTGACGGATCTCGGCCAGCGCACGGAACTCGACCGTTCGACGGTCAGCCGGAACGTCAAGGTCCTTGAAAAAATGGCGCTGGTCGTAATGGTGAGCGGGCAGGATCAAAGGGAGTCGGCTGTCGAATTGTCCGAGAAGGGGCGGCAAGTCCTGCGTGACGGGGCTCCTCTCTGGGACGGCGTGCAGACGGCAATCGAGGCCAAGCTCGGGGATGAAGCGTCGGCCCAACTGACGGCCCTGCTGCAGGCTCTCTAGTCAAATCAACACAATCGATCGATGGAAGGAAATGGCCGATGTTCGGACCGGTGCTTGCGCGATATCTCGCCAAACGTGACATCCATTATGGCTGGGCTGTCGCGGCCGTTACATTCCTCGTCATGCTGGCGACGGCCGGTGCAATGGGGTCCGCGGGCGTTCTGATCAAGCCACTCGAAACAGAGTTCGGATGGTCGACTGCCGAGATATCGTTTGCGCTCGCCATTCGCCTCGTGCTCTTCGGTCTGCTTGGGCCGTTCGCGGCAGCCTTCATGAACCACTTCGGCGTCAGGAAGGTCGTTTCCGCGGCGCTGGTTCTCATCGTTACCGGCATCATTGCGTCGTTCTTCATGACGCAGTTGTGGCAGATGGTAGCGCTTTGGGGTGTCGTTCTCGGCGTCGGCACGGGCATGACCGCGCTAGTGCTCGGCGCCACCGTCGCCACGCGCTGGTTCGACAAAAGGCGCGGCCTCGTTGTCGGCCTGATGACGGCCAGCAATGCCACCGGGCAGTTGGTGTTCCTGCCCCTCCTCGCCTCTCTCACCGAGGCGATCGGCTGGCGCACCGCCCTCACCGTCGTCATCGCGGTCCTGTCCTTTGCCTTCCTCCTCGTGCTCCTGTTCATGCAGGACCGGCCTGCTGACGTCGGCTTGGCGCCCTATGGCGGCCGGGCGATCGTGCCGGCTCCAGCACAGAAGCATAATCTGCGCACCCTGTTGCTTTCGCCATTGAAGGCGCTGCAGGAAGCGTCCCGTTCAAACACGTTCTGGGTGCTGTTTGCGACCTTCTTCGTCTGTGGCTTCAGTACCAATGGCCTGATCCAGATGCATTGGGTGTCGATCTGCGGCGATGTCGGCATCGCTGCCGTCGGTGCGGCCGGTTTCCTGGCGCTGATCGGCGTATTCGACCTCGTCGGTACGGTCTTTTCCGGCTGGCTCTCCGACCGCTATGACAATCGTTGGCTGCTCTTCTGGTTCTACGGCCTTCGCGGCCTGTCGCTGTTGTTCCTTCCCTTCAGCGGCTTCAACATCTACACGCTGTCGATCTTCGCCATCTTCTATGGCCTCGACTGGGTCGCGACCGTCCCGCCGACCGTGAAGCTTTCGGCGGAACGCTTTGGTGCAGAGCGGGCGGCGCTGGTCTTCGGCTGGGTGTTTACCGGACACCAGCTCGGCGCGGCGAGCGCTGCATTCCTCGCCGGCGCGAGCAGGACGTCGCTCGAGACCTATACGCCAGCGCTTATTGCCGCCGGCTTGCTGTGCATAGTCGCCGCACTGTTGGTCCTGACCATCGGTCAGCGCGCACCGGCAAACCTGGTGCCGCAGGCGGGGTGAAATGCTAGCAGTTGCCGGCCGCAGTTCTTCATTGCGGCCGGCAATCGACTATTGAACTGCCGTGGTCCCGTAAACGAGGTTCGGCAGCCAGAGCGAAAGCTGCGGGAACATGCTGAGCATCAGCAACAGCACCATCATCATCGCGAGATAGGGCAGCACTTCGCGTGCATAGGCCATCATCGGAACCTTCAGCACCATCGACGAGATGTACATCAGACCACCGACCGGCGGCGTAATGCCGGCAATGGTCAGGTTGGTGATGAAGACGACGCCGAAATGCACGCGATCGATACCGACGCCGTCGATGATCGGGATCAGCATCGGCGTGAGGATGATCAGCGCTGCCGACCCCTCGATCGCCGTACCGATGACGATCAGAAGCACGTTGATCAGCAACAGCATCAACAGCGGGTTGTCGGTTGCTGCACCCAGCCAGCCGGACATCGCTTGAGGCACCTGTTCCCAGGCGAGATAGAAACCGAAGGCCGCGGCCGCGCAGATCATGATCATGACCACGGCCGAATCGCGCACCGACTCGGCAAGCACTTCCGGGATCTGGCGGATGGTGAACTCACGGTAACCGAAGACCGCCACGAACAGCACGTAGACGACGACGACTGCACCAGCCTCCGTGGTGGTGAACAGCCCATAGCGAGTTCCGGCGAAGATGACGATCGGGATCGACAGCGCCCAGAGACCGTCGACCAGCGCCTTCATCGCTTCGGCACGGCTCGCCCGCTCCTTGCGCAGCGGCTTGTAGCCACGCTTCTTGGCAATGAAGTAGGTGGTGATCATCAGGCCGCCGGCAAGCACAAGGCCGGGCACGACGCCAGCCGCAAACAGCCGGCCGATCGAGGTTTCGGCAAGGAAGCCATAGACGATAAGACCGATCGACGGCGGGATCAGGCTGGTGATAATGGCGGCCGATGAGGTGATAACCGCAGCGAAGGCACGGCTGTATCCCCGCTCCGACATTTCGACGCCCAGCGTCTTGGCAAGCATCGCCGCATCGGCGTTGGCGGATGCAGTCAAGCCGCCAAGCAGCGTGCCGAGAACCGTGCACATCTGGGCGAGTGCCCCGGTCATATGGCCGACGAGGACGTCTGCGAGGTTGAGCAGCCGGCGGGTGATGCCCGAGGCGTTCATGATGCAGCCGGCGAGTACGAACAGCGGCAGCGCCAGCAGCGACACGGACTGGCTACCTTCGGCCATTTCCTGGGCGAAGTTGGCAAGTGGAATCATGTCCATGTTGATGAGGAAGAACGCCAGCGCGCCGATCGCCATCGCCCAGGTGATCGGGGTGGACAAAAGGAAGAGAACGACGACCAGCAGCGACGGGCCGGCAAGATGAAAGAAGGTCATATCAGCGATTCCACATTGCGATGCACCCGCGCGGTCCACGGTCTCTCGACGATCAGGTGCTGAACGAACATGCCGGCGGATGCCAGGGCGAGCGGGCCATAGGAGAGGCTGCGCGACAGGTCGAGCGCGATGGTGTGGACCTGGCGCGACGTCCATGCCTGCCAGGCAAACAGCACCGTCATCACCAGGAAGAAGACGGCGAGCAACAGGTAATTGAACCAGGCAATCGCCTTCTGCCAGCCTGCGGGGAAGGCCGTGACCAGCACATCGATCGCCGCATGCGTCCCCAACCGAACACCGGCAACGGCGCCGAAAAACACGAGATAGGCAAAGGCCATGATCGCCAGTTCGTAGGTCCATGCAGCCGGCTGCGGGAAAATATAGCGACTGACGACACCCCAGAGGATCGAAAAGACGATGACGATGAGCGCGACAACGCCAATCGCCTCGTCGGCGCGGCGAAAACTGAGAAGAGGAATTGTCTCTTCCTGAAGGTGTGAGGTTTCCATGGCGGCCTCGGTCATGTGAAGAGAAGGATATGGGTGGCCGATAGCGCCACCCATTTGCGGTCGGCTGTACCAGTCTCACATTCCCTGTGAGCTGATCTGCCAACCCGGCGTCGACCGTCGAGCCGACGCCGGGTTGGCGGCGGGAGCGAGCGTGTCCGCCTACTCGGCCATCGCCTTCTGGACGCGGTCGTAGATGCCGGGAGTAATGTTCGGCACCTTGTCATAGGCGATGCGCGACGCCTCGACGAAGGCTGGAACGTCGACGTCTGTAACGATCTCGACACCGGAGTCGGCGAGCTGTTTGGCATAGGCGTCGTCGGTTTCGAGCGTCATCTCAGTCAGTTCCTTGGCGATCGTCTGCCCCTCCTCCAGAAGGATCTTCTGCAGATCTTCCGGCAGGCCGTTGAAGAACTGGCTCGATGCGACCCAGGCGGTGAACATGATCTGGTGGCCGGTCTTGGAGACGACCTTGCGGGTCTCGTTCAGCTTCGCACCGGCGATCGAACCGAATGGCCCTTCAGCGGCATCGACGACGCCGGTCTGCAGCGCGTTGTAGACATCGCCCCAGGGAAGTTCCGTCGGGCGTGCGCCGTAGCTGCCAAAGGTCGCCATCATGATCGGCGAGGACGGCACGCGGATCGTCACGCCGGCAAGATCGGCCGGGGTACGGACGGGCTTGTTGGAGATGATGTGGCGGTAGCCGAAGAGGCCGTTGGGCATGATGATCTTGATGCCCTGCGCCTCGAGCTTGCCCGACAGTTCCTTGTAGAGGTCCGATGCAAACAGGCGGTCCGTGGCCTCAAGACTCGGATAGACGTAGGGGCCGGCCAGGATCGACATATCGGGCACGAACTGACCGAGCTGGCCGTAGTCGGTGGCGCTGAGCAGGCTGGCGCCGCTCATCACCATCTCATTGACCTTCTTCTGCGCGCCGAGCTGGTCGCCGGTCATCACGGTAATCGCGATTCGGCCGTCAGAACGCTTCTCGACGCGCTCGGAGAAGGTCTTCATCGCCTTGACGATCGGCTCGTTGGGATTCACCT
Organism: Ensifer sp. Root31; assembly: GCF_001424825.1. Taxonomy (NCBI): domain Bacteria; kingdom Pseudomonadati; phylum Pseudomonadota; class Alphaproteobacteria; order Hyphomicrobiales; family Rhizobiaceae; genus Ensifer; species Ensifer sp. Root31. Next base: position 56,574 of record NZ_LMCO01000019.1, read on the forward strand.
GCGAGGTCGAAAAACGCAGGCTGTATTCCTGCGCATTGGCGCTACCGCAATAGGACAGAGCGGCGATGGCAGCCGCGAGCACGAACTTCTTCATTGGATCCTCCTGTTCCGGACTCCCCTCCGGAATTCATTCATAAGCGAATGAATAAGTTATTTACGAATGAGTCACAAGCGTCAAGTGGAATGTCTCGGTGCCGCGGCTGTTCGAAGGTGAGAGCGCCATTCCGCGTCCCGTTGGCGGAAAAAGCAAAAGCCGCCGCAGAGATCCTGCAGCGGCTTCAAGCAACACGTTTGAATTCACACCTTATATATGAATACCCTCTCAGGGATAATCGACGCTACTAGCCCTTGAACGTGTAATCCTTGATGGACTGCGGCTTCATCTCGATCGAAAAGCCTGGACGTTCCGGCGGCATGTAGGCGGCGTTGTGGATGATGCACGGCTCGAGGAAGTGCTCGTGCAAATGGTCGACATACTCGATCACCCGGCCATCCTTGGTCCCAGACACGGCGATGTAGTCGATCATCGACAGATGCTGGACGTATTCGCAGAGCCCTACCCCGCCGGCATGCGGCCAGACTGGAAGCTCATACTTCGCCGCCACCAGCAGAACCGCCAGCACTTCGTTCAGGCCGCCCATGCGGCAGGAATCGATCTGCACCACGTCGATCGCGCCCTCGGCGATGAACTGCTTGAACATGATCCGGTTCTGGCACATCTCACCGGTTGCGACTTTCACCGGGCCGATCGCCTCACGGATCTTACGGTGGCCGGCGACATCATCGGGACTTGTCGGTTCCTCAATGAAGAACGGCTTGGCAAAGGCCAGTTGTTTGACCCAGTCGATCGCTTCACCGACCTCCCAGACCTGGTTAGCATCGATCATCAGGTAGCGGTCCGGGCCGATGACTTCGCGTGCAATGGTCAGGCGCCTGATGTCGTCGGCGAGATCACGCCCGACCTTCATCTTGACGTGATTGAAGCCCTGGTCGATTGCCTGCTGCGCCAGCCGGCGAAGCTTGTCGTCGTCATAGCCGAGCCAACCGGCAGACGTCGTATAGCAGGCGTAACCTTCGCTCTTCAGCGTCGCGATACGCTCCGCCTTGCCGGCTTCGGCACGCTTCAGGATCGCCACGGCTTCGTCGCGGGTCAGCACATCGGTCATATAGCGGTAGTCGACAATGTCGGCGATCTCTTCCGGCGACATGTCGGCGACGAGTTGCCAGACGGGCTTGCTGGCTTCCTTGGCGAGCAGATCCCAGATCGCGTTGACGATGGCACCGGTGGCCAGATGAATGGCCCCCTTCTCCGGGCCGATCCAGCGCAGCTGGCTGTCGCTGGTCAGATGTCGCCAAAAGCGGCCTGGATTGGCGAGTATCTCCGCCGTATCGCTGCCGACGACGAGATGCTGCATGGCTTTGATCGCCATGCAGCAGATGTCGTTGCCCCGCCCGATCGTGAACGTCAGGCCATGGCCCGCCAATCCGGGGCTATCGGTGTCGAGGATGACATAGGCCGCGGAATAGTCAGGGTCCGGGTTCATGGCATCGGAACCGTCGAGGCTCTGCGATGTGGGAAAGCGCAGATCGAAGACGCGCAGATCGGTGATGCGGGTCATGTTTGCTCCAATGAGAATAGATCAGTCGTCCGCGCGTACGGACTGCTTCTGGGTGCCGAGACCTTCGATGCCGAGTTCGACGACATCGCCGGCCTTGAGGTAACGCGGCGGCTTCATGCCCATGCCGACGCCCGGCGGCGTACCGGTCGAAATGATGTCGCCCGGCTGCAGCGACATGAACTGCGACAGGTAGGAGACGAGATAGGCGACACCATAGACCATGGTCTTGGATGAGCCGTTCTGCATCGTCTCGCCGTTGACCTTGAGCCACATCGGCAGGTTCTGCGGATCCGGAATCTCGTCCTTCGTCACCAGCCATGGGCCGGTCGGGCCGAAGGTGTCGCAGGACTTGCCCTTGGTCCACTGTCCCTGGCGCTCGATCTGGAACGCGCGCTCTGACACGTCGTGGACCGTGCAATAGCCGGCGACATAGTCGAGGGCTTCGGCTTCGCTGACATACTTCGCCTTGCGGCCGATGACGACGCCGAGTTCGACTTCCCAGTCGGTCTTCTCGGAGCCGCGCGGAATGACGAGGTCATCGTTCGGACCGACGATGGCCGACGTCGCCTTCATGAAGATGATCGGCTCGGAGGGAACGGTCGCACCCGTTTCGGCGGCATGGTCGGAATAGTTGAGGCCGATGCAGATGAATTTGCCGGTGCCAGCGACGCAAGGGCCGAGGCGCGGGCTGCCGGCCACAGCCGGAAGGCTGGCAAGATCGAGCTTGGCCAGCTCCGCCAACTTGGCAGGATCCAGCGCTGCTCCCGAGAAGTCGGCGACATGGCCGGAAAGATCGCGAAGCGTGCCGCTCGCGTCGATGATTGCAGGCTTTTCCTGCCCCGGTTCGCCATAACGAAGAAGTTTCATGGTGTCATATCCCTGATTTGAGTGCTCAGATGGTCCAGCCGCCATCGATGGCATAGGCCTGCCCGGAGGTATAGGTCGCGCCGGCGAGGTAGAGGGCGAGATCGGCGATCTCTTCCGGCGTGCCGATCCGGCCCATCGGCTGACGGGCGATGAAGGCGGCCCGCGCCGCGTCGTAATCGCCCTGTGCCCGCATGCGATCCTGCAGCGATGGGCTTTCGACCGTACCAGGGCAGATGGCATTGCAGCGGATGCCGTCGGCGACATAGTCGGCGGCAACGGATTTGGTCAGGCCGATGACGGCCGCCTTGGTCACGCCATAGGCAAAGCGGTTCGGCACGCCCTTGATGCTGGACGCAACCGAAGCCATGTTGATGATCGAGCCGTCCTTGCGCGAAAGCATGCCCGGCAACACGGCCCGGATGGTGCGGATCATCGCCTTGACGTTGAGGTCGAAGGCGAATTCAAGGTCGGCATCCTTCATGTCGAGGATCGAGCCGGCATGCACGAAACCGGCGCAATTGAAGAGCACGTCGACCTGACCGATCTTCTCAACCAGCGCCTCGACAGCGCCTGGGTCGAGAACGTCGAGCCGATGGGTTTCAACAGAGGCTTCTGCGGCCAGCGCTGCGAGTGCCTCGGTGTTGATGTCGGTGGCATGCACCTTGGCGCCGGCCTTGGCAAAGGCAAGCGCGGTGGCGCGGCCGATGCCCTGGGCTGCGGCGGTGATAAGGACGACCTTACCCGAAAGACCCGTTGTCATTGTTGACCCCTCATGCTTTGCGTTCGACGACCAGGATATGATCGGCGGCGAGGACGACCTCGCCACGCTGGTTGATAACTTCGCACCGTTCGACGACACGTCCCGCCTTCGGCCGCTTCGGATCGTCCTCCTTGGCGGAGATCGTCACGCGGGTGCGGATGGTGTCGCCGATATGAACCGGACGCACGAACCGTAACCGATCATAGCCATAAGAAAAGGCGACGGGATTGATCAGCGACGCCGTCAGGCCGACGCCGATGGAAAAGATCATGGTGCCATGGGCGATCCGCTGGCCGCCGGGCAAGGTTTTGGCGAATTCCGCGTCCATGTGGTGCGGGAAGAAGTCGCCCGTATGCCCGGCATGGACCACGAAGTCGGTCTCGGTGATCGTACGGCCTGTGCTCAACCTGACATGGCCGAGTTCATAGTCTTCGAAATGGATTGTCTGTTCCAACATCGTCAACGTCCGGGAAGTGGCGCGATCGCGGTTGCAGGCCGCGCGCTGGATTGGTAGGCGGCCTCGACCAGCGCCATCGTCTGCCAGGCGTCGTCGACTGCGCCGATCAGCTGCTCGTCCTCGCCACTAACGAAGCGTTGCAGGTTGGCCATGCGATTGGCAAAAGCGTCTGGGAACCAGGCGCCGTTGAGCGGCACCTCCACCCATTCCGTGCCACCGGCTGGCCGGATCCACAGTTCGTCGGGCTCGCCGCGCGGATAGTCGAGATTGACGCCCAGCTTGACGTATGCCGCCCCCTCGGTTCCCGAGATACGGAACTCGCAGGCCTGGAACTTGCGGCCGAAATCATGGTCGTGATTGACCGAAAGCACGCAGCGCACCTGGTCGCCGTAGTCGAGAATGGCGGCCGTGCGGGTCTGCGCCACCTCATGATTGGGATGGCCGATCGTCTTGGCGTGCACACCGTCGGGATTGCCGAGCAGTCCGCGGATCAGGTCGAGATAATGGATCGAGTGCATGGCGATCTCGATCCGCGGCAACCCTTTGAGGAACGGCCAGAGACCCCAGGGCGTGGCAAGTGCAAGCCACGCATCGAAGTCGACGATCTGGCCGAGATAGCCTTTTTCGATCGCGTCGCGCAGCGCCAGCATCATCGGGGCAAAGCGAAGCTGGAAATTGACTGCCGCCTGCAATTGCCGGTCACGGCAGATGTTGAGGATCTCCGTGGCTGCTGCCAGATCTGCGCCCATCGGCTTCTGGATCAGGGCGCCCGATCCTACTGGCAGTTTCGACAGGATTGCAGCATGCGCTGCCGGCGGCGTCGCCAGATCGAAGATCGCATCTGGGATTGCCAGCGCCTCGGTCTCGGTCGCAAACGCTCGGATGCCCCATTCGGCAGCAAGCGACGCCGCCTTCTTGACATCGGGATCGAAGATGCCGGCGACGGGAAGGCCTGCCTTGCGATAGGCCGGAAGATGCGCATCACCGACAATGCTGCCGGCGCCGAAGATGACGATCGGGCGCGGTTTTTCGGGTGTCGGCCAGGATTGCTGCAGCGACGTCGGATCGAACTGGTCAGTCACGATGCAAGACCTTTCCGTCGTGGTGGAAGACTTCCTCCAGCATCGCCCACCACTCGCCATCCCCGCGCGTTTCGAGCGGCTTCTGGCATGGCATGCAAACCGACCACCATTCCTGGTTCTTCGGGTGCGCGGCCATCCTGGCCATGTCGGCTGCGAAATCCTCGCCGACATATTCCCAGTAGCCGAACAGCAGGTTTTCCGGCTCCTTGAGGAAGATGGAGTAATTCGTGACGTTGCATTCGGAGATCAGCGTAAGGATCTCCGGCCAGACGGCAGCGTGCAGCGTCTTGTATTCGGCGATCTTGTCGGGCTGAAGACCGATCACCATTCCCATTCGTTGCATGGCGGCCTCCCTACTTCACGAATTCCCGGGTGAACTCGTTGATCGAGCGCGCCTTCACAGCATCCCAGTCCCAGGCAATGCCGATGCCGGCTTCAGACGGCGCAATGGCGCGTCCGTTACGGATCTCCATGCCCTTGGTTGTCAGTTCATCGAGCTGCGGAATGTATTCGACATATTTGCCGTTCGGCACGGCGCAGACAAGGCTGACATGCAGTTCCATCAGGAAATGCGGGCAGACCGGAATATCGAAAGCCTCAGCAGCGTGCGCGACCTTCAGCCAAGGCGTGATGCCGCCGATGCGGGCGACGTCGACCTGGACGATCGAGCAGGCCCCCTTCTGCATGTACTCACGGAAATGCCGGATCGAATACATGGATTCGCCGACGGCGATCGGGGTCGGGGTCGAGCGTGTCAGGCGGATGTGGCCGTCGAGATCGTCGGCCGGCAGCGGCTCCTCGATCCAGGCGAGATCCAACTCCTTCAGCCGAGCGGCCCGGCGGATCGCCTCGTCAACGGTAAAACCCTGGTTACAGTCGGTCATGATCTCGAAGCCATCACCGAGCGCTTTGCGCATCGCCGACAGGCGATCATAGTCCTCGGAGCCGTGCGGCTTGCCGATCTTGACCTTGGAGCCGGAAAAACCCTTGGCCTTGGCCTGAAGCGCATCCTCGACGAGGGCTTCCTTTTCGATATGCAGCCAACCGCCTTCGGTGGTGTAGAGCGGGCAACTGTCCTTGGCGCCACCGGCAAGCTTCCAGAGCGGCAGCTTCTGTTTCCGTGCGCGCAGGTCCCAAAGGGCGGTGTCGACGGCAGCGAGTGCCAGCGCCGTTATCGGGCCGATCGTCGTCGCATGGGTGGCAAATTCCATCTTGTGCCAGATGGCTTCGATGCAATCGACGTCCTCGCCGATCAGGATCGGAACGAGGTGGTCGGACAGCAGGCGCATGACGGAGGAACCGCCCGTGCCGATCGTGTAGCTGTAGCCCGTCCCGGTCGCGCCGTCGGAATCCGTGATCGTGACGATCGGCGTTTCCTGGCTGACGAAGCTCTGGATCGCGTCGGTCCGCTTCACCTTCGGCTGCAGATCGACCATACGCAGTTCAATTTTCTCGATCCTTGCCATGTCAGCCTTCCAGAGCCTTTCCTGTCTCGATGTCGAAGAGATGGGCGCGGGAGAGATCGAAGCTCATGCGCACACTTTCGCCTGAGCGAAGCGGACGCGGATTGAGCATGCGCGAAACCCAGTCGCGGCCATTGAATTGGATGAACACCAGCGTCTCGTTGCCGAGCGGCTCGGTGATGGTGACGGGCAGCTCAACCTCGTGCACGGCAGCGGCATCGCCGGCATGAAGGCCATGGCCCGTGGGGTAGATATCATCGGGCCGCAGGCCGAATGTGACCTTCTGGCCGGCGCGGAGCGCGCCGACAAACCGCGGCGGGATGGGCAGACGGACGCCGGTCGCAAACACCAGCTGGCCATGGTCGACCACGGCCTCGTCCATGTTCATCGGCGGCGAGCCGATGAAGCCGGCAACAAACTTCGTCGCGGGTTTCTGGAAGACTTCTTCCGGTGTTCCGACCTGTTCGATATGGCCGTCGCGCATGATGACGATGCGATCGGAAAGCGTCATCGCCTCGACCTGGTCATGCGTCACATAGATCATCGTCGCCTGCATGCGGGCATGCAGCTTCTTGATTTCGGTGCGCACCTGGGTGCGCAGCTTGGCGTCGAGGTTGGACAGCGGCTCGTCGAACAGGAAGACGTCGGGCTGGCGCACGATCGCACGGCCCATCGCCACGCGCTGGCGCTGGCCGCCGGACAGCTGCGACGGGCGACGTTCCAGCAGATGGCCGAGATCGAGAATGGTCGCAGCCTCATCGACGCGCGCCTTGATGTCGTCAGTAGAGCGGCCGGCGATCTTCAGCGAGAAACCCATGTTCTCGGCGACCGTCATATGCGGATAGAGCGCGTAGGACTGGAAGACCATCGAGATGTTGCGGGCGCGCGGCGGCAGGTCGTTGACCTTGCGGCCACCGATCTCGATGGCTCCGCCGCTGACATCTTCGAGGCCGGCGATCATGCGCAGCGTCGTCGATTTGCCGCAACCGGACGGGCCGACCAGGGCGATGAACTCGCGGTCTTTCACCTCGAGATCGATGCCGTGAACGACTTCGAGCGCGCCATAGCGTTTGACCAGTTTCCTGAGGGTGACAGGAGCCATGAATGTTATCCTTTCACCGCGCCGAAGGTGAGGCCCGAAACGAGGTGCTTTTGAATGATGAAGGTGAGCGTGAGCGCCGGGACGATCATGACCACGGCGAGCGCGCACATACCGCGCCAGTCGATCGTGAACTCGGCGGTGTAGTCGAGCAGGCCGACGGGCAGAGTTTTCGAGTTGACCGAGCGGGTGATCTGCGAGGCCAGAGCATATTCATTCCAGGACGTGAGGAAGGCGAAGATGCCCGCGGAGGCAATGCCGGGGCCAGCAAGCGGAAACTCCACCTGCCAGAATGCCTGCCAGGGTGTGCAGCCGTCGATCTGGGCGGCTTCCGCCAGATCCTTCGGTACCTGACGGAAGAAGCCGTCGATCAGCCAGATAGTGAAGGGCACGTTCAGCGCGACATAGGTCAGGATCAGCGAGAAATGCGTGTCGATGATGCCGGTGCGGGCATAGATCATGAAGAGCGGGAGGGACAACGCGATGCCGGGAACGGCGCGCGTCAGCATGAAGCCGAGGAAAATCGCCGACTTTGCCTTGAAGCGGTAACGGGCAAAGGCATAACCACCGGCCATGCCGATCGCCAGAGCGATCACCGTCGACGTGACGGAGATGATGAGAGAGTTGCGGAAGTAGTCCCAGACGGGAACCCCGCCCTGCCCGGCGCCGGCGAACATGGCGCGGTAGGCATCCAGCGAAATGCTTTCCGGGATCCAGACCGGCGGCTTTGCCATGATCTCGACGGTCGGGCGCAACGACGACAGCACGATCCAGAGGCCCGGCAGGCAGATCACGGCCATTGCGAGAAACAGCCCGATCAGATGCGCCGTCTTCAGGAGGCGCCGGCGCAGGCGATGTGACGAATTGATATCCATTACCACTCGGCTCCGATCTGCTGGCGCGCGGCGGCGAGCTTGCGGAAGAAATAGACGGTGAAGACGATCGACAGCAGGATGGCGACATAGGCCATGGCGTTGGCCATCCCCATGCGGGCGTCGGCGTAGGCCGTGCGGCCGATCAGGGTCCACAGAAGCTCGGTGCGCTTGGCCGGGCCGCCATCGGTCATGATCTTCACGATGTCATAGGCGCGGGCGACGTCGAGCGAGCGGATCGTCATGGCGATGAAGGCAAAAGGCATGAGATGGGGCCAGGTGACGTAGCGGAATGTCTGCCATGGCGTGCAGCCATCGACATGCGCCGCCTCGACCGGGTCCTTCGGCATCGCCAGAAGACCGGCAAGAATGAGGATCGCGAAGACCGCAGTCGACGACCAGACCTCGGCAATGATGATCGAGATCAGCGCGAGGTTGCCGTCAATCAGCCAGGGGATGGCGCGGTCCGTCAGCCCGAGCGACTGCAGCGCATTGTTCACGAAACCGATGTTGTCGTTGAACATGAATTTGAACTGGAAGCCGACGAGCACCGGTGAAAACATCATCGGGAACATCATGATGGTGCGCAGCAGCCGCTGGCCGTGGGTGGCCTTGTTGACAAGGAGCGCGAGGCCGAGGCCAAGCAGCATCTCCGTGTTCAGTGCGACGGTGAGCAGAAGGACGGTGCGGCCGAAAGCGACCCAGAAATCCCAGTTGCTCAGCACGGTGATGTAGTTGCGCAGACCGACGAAGATCCAGAGCGATTCAGGCTTGGTCAGCCGGAACGGCGTGAAGCTCGAATAGAAGGAGAAGAGCAACGGCACCACGATGACCGCTGCCAGCACGACAAAGGCCGGTAGCAGCAGAAGGACCGGTGCGGACAGTTTCTTGAGCTTCATCAGGCATTCCTGAGGGTGACATCACAGTGCCGCGCGTCAGATATGACGCGAAAAAGACGCTGCAAGGCATTAAACTTGCTGCATAATCCTTCCTGACCATTTCCGATCCAGGGAGTTACGCAGTAAATGACGAAGGCGGCGCCGACACCTTGGTATCGGCGCCGCCTTCCTGTCTCTACTCAGAGCTTTCCTGCGTCTTCCAGGATGCCGGTCGCCTTTTCGGCGGCAGTGTCGAGCGCTTCCTTCGACGTCTTGTCGCCGAGGATGGCGGCCTGGAGTTCAGGATAGACGGCGTTGGAGATTTCGATCCATTCTGCAGTCTGCGGAACCGGGAATGCATGCTTTGCCGCTTCCTGGAAAGCCTGCAACACCTCAGTCTTGTAGGCATCGCCCTCGGCGGCCTTGATGTTGTATTCCCAGACGGCGGTGCGCGTCGGCAGCGGACCGGTCGCCGATTCCAGCTTCTGGCTATCCTCGTTGGTCAGCCACCAGACGAGCGAAGCTGCCGCTTCCTTGTTGGCGCAGTCCTCGGTGACCGAGAAGCCGTGGTGCCCGGACCAGCCCGTGCGCTTGCCCGAGGAACCTGCCGGCTGAACCTTGACGCCGACATTGCCGGCAACCTTCGACGACTTCGGATCGTTGAAGAAGCTCGCCCAGCCAGGCCAATCGAGATTGACGGCGATCGAGCCGGAAGCAAAGCCCTGGCCGAGATCGTCCCAGAGGTAGTTGGTCGTGCCCGGAGGAACGGCCTTGTCCTTGTAGAGCTTGACGAACCAGTCGAGCGCCCGGATGCCGGCTTCGGAATTGAAGGCCGGACGTCCATCCTTGTCGAGGTATTCGCCACCTTCGGCGACCAGCATTTCATAGAAGCGGCCATTGATGGCCTCTTCCTTGCCGGCAAACTGCGTACCGTAGAAGTTCGGCGGGGCCGCGAAGAATTCTGCCTGGTCGCTGACCTGCGCCCAGGTATCCGGCGGCGTGAGGTCGTAGCCGTATTTTTCCTTGAAGGCGGCCTTCTTGGCATCGTCCTGGTAGAGGCTCTTTTGATAGTAGAGCGCCGACACGTCGAACTGCGCGCGTGGAAGCATGACGAGCTTGCCGCCGAGCGTCGAGGCGTCGATGACAGCCGGCACGAACTTTGCGATTTCTTCCGGCGGAAGCAGTGCCAGGAGATCGGTATAGATGTCGGGGTATTGCGGGGCGAAGGAAGAGTGGTTGGAACCGACGCACCAGCTGATACCGCCCGTGGCGATATCCGACTTGATCTCCTTGTCGAGTTCGAAGTGATTCTTCTTCGACAGGATATTGACCTTGGCGCCGGTCGCCTTCTCCCATTCGGCGATGCGCTCATAGAGCTTTTCGTATTGCTGTCCGCCGATCAGCTTGGCGTCGATGGTGACGCCTTCGAACTTGCCGGGCAGTTCCGCGGCGCTGGCCGCTCCCACTGCGCAGGCAAGCATGATGACTCCGGCCGAGACGCCGGAAAGCAGCCTGTTCATAACCTCTCCTCCACTGTAGCGCGCCCTCATCCCGGCCCGCATTTCTCATTTGTGAGAAACTAATTCATATACAAACAACAATTTTATCGCTCGTCAAGGGTGAACTTTCTTTTGTCGGCGGCTTTCTCTGCGTATATGGATATCGATATTCACTAAGGAGGACGCCCATGGACACCGAAGAGTCCGATCGCTACCGCGCCCCCGCGCTGGACAAGGGACTTGATATTCTCGAACTGCTGGCGAGCGTCGATGGAGGCCTGACGCAGGCGGAAATATCGAAAAGGCTCAATCGGAGCCCGAACGAATTCTACCGGATGCTCGACCGGCTCGTGCGCCGCGGCTACGTCACGCGAATCGATGGCGATCGCTATTCCCTGACGTTGAAGCTTTTCGGCCTGGCCCAGCTTCACGCACCGGTGCGGCGGCTGGCCTCCTATGCGACGCCACTGATGCGCGATCTTGCCCAGCGGTCGAAGCAGGCCAACCAGTTGGCCGTGTTCGATCGCGGCTCGGCCGTGGTCATCGCCCAGCAGGAAGCGCCTGATTACTGGGGTATCTCAATCAGGGTCGGCTCGCACATCAGCCTGTTCGATACTGGCTCCGGTCACATCCTGCTCGCCTTCCGCACGCCGGAGGAGCGGGAAATGATGATCGCCGAGCACGCGCGCAGCAAGGACGAGATCTTGCTTGGTCCGGAATTCTATGCCCGGCTCGACCAGATCCGCGAGCGTGGCTACGAAATGATGGCAAGCGCCCAGACGGCCGGCGTCTACAACCTCTCGGCGCCCATTCTCGGGCCTGACGGCCGTGGCATCGCGGCATTGACCATTCCCTATATTGCGCTGGTCAATGCGCCATCTGCGCCTGATATCACCGAGACGATCTCGCTCCTGCGCAGCGCGGCAACACAGCTTTCGGTGCTCGCGGGATCGGATGTGGCGCAATCGTCGGAATGAGCAGGTGCCGGATCTACGGTCGGCACACGACGTCCGCGATCGCTGCATACTGTCAATTTCTTATTTGAATGATCTCTTCTCGTGTGAGAGTGTGAGGCGTATGGAGGAAGCCGCATCGTGATCGTTGATACCCATCTGCATCTCATCAACAAGTCCGCGTTGACCTATCCCTGGCTGACGGGCGTCCCGGCGCTGGATCGGGATTTCCTCTATTCGACCTATGAGGCGGAGGCCCGGCGTGTCGGCATCGGCACGGCGTTGCACATGGAAGTTGACGTCGATCCCGGCGAAATGGAGCTGGAGACGTCAGAAGTTCGGCAACTCTCGCAAAGAGCGGGCAGTCTGCTCAAGGGGGCAATTGCCGCGTGCCGGCCGGAAGAGGACGGCTTTGCCGCCTATCTCGAACGGCAACAGGACGATCCCCTCGTCAAGGGGTTTCGCCGTGTCCTGCATGTGGTCCCGGACGATTTGTCGGACGGCGCCCTCTTCCGCGAGAACATCAGGCGGCTTGGCGGTAACCGTTTTACCTTCGATCTCTGCGTCCTGCCGCACCAGATCCCCAAAGCGATTGCCCTTGCCGATCTCGTGCCCGATCTGCAGTTCGTGCTCGACCATTGCGGCGTTCCCGATATCCGCAACGGCGCCGAACATCCCTGGCGTGACCATATGCGCGAGATCGCAAAGCGGCCGAACGTGGTTGCCAAGATATCCGGCGTCGTCGCCTATGCGGATGAAAGCTGGAATGTCGAGACGCTACGACCTTACGTCGAGCATACGATCGCTACTCTCGGCTGGGACCGCGTCGTCTGGGGCAGCGATTGGCCCGTCTGCACGCTCGGCGCCAACCTTTCAACCTGGGTTGCGACCACTCACGCGTTGCTGGAGCACTGCAGTCCGGACGAGCGGACAAAGCTGCTGTCGGCAAACGCACGTCGAATCTGGAATCTCGCGTAAGGAAGCAACGCGGCCCATTGTGGCCACCCACCCTCACGACAAAGCCTGAAACCGCTAGGTCGGCCTTTTTTGCTGAACACCGGAGATGAGCCGATCGCTTATCTCCGGTGTTTCTCTTTACGCCGCCGCGAAGCTTTCGGTGAAAAGCCGGTTGAGATCGTCAACGACCTGTCGCGCCATCTCCTTGCGCAATAGCCCGTCATTGATGCGATCCGAGGCCGCCTGCTGGAACGGCATGTAACCATCGTGTCGGGGACGCACCCAGGCGGTTTCGAGCGTCGCACGGGTCGCGCGATAAAAGTTTGATGTCGCCGCGTTCACCGCATCGTCGTCCCAGGCGTCGCCGTGTCCCGGCTGTCCGCCGCCAAAGGCGTAGGCCTGGCGCTGGACCGCACCGCTTGCAACCCAATAGGCAAAGTCGGTCGCGGCGTCGATGGACGACGAGAAGCCGGAGACGGCAATGCCCGTTCCGCCAAGCGCCGAACCGCTTGGGCCATGCTGGCCGGCGACCGGAATGTCGCCAAACCGGATGAGCGACGGCCGGAAACCGGCAACCGAGTAGCTGACGTAGCCGTAGATTAACGGCGCGCAGGCGGCTTTTGCCTCCGGGGCCGACATCGCCTCCAGCACCGCGATCGGATCCATCGCGAAGCAGGCGGGGTCGATCAGCGATACAAGCTCGGAGAGCATCTCGAAGGCGGCAACGCCTCCGTCACGGTCCACCAGGTCCGCTTGTCCGCTCACTGCGCAGGGGTGACCGAGATTGCCGCAGAGCGTGTAGAAGCTCATCAGCGAATGCGGCGGTCGCAGCGGCAGCAGCACCGCACCCTTGCGCGCGAGGTCCAACATGCCGGACCAGCTCGAAACACGCTCTCCGAGATCAGGGCGCCAGGCCTGGACCTGTGCCGCGGCATCGATCGGAAAGGCCCATTGGCGCCCGTTCCAGCTGTAACTCGGATAGGATTGCCCGACCGACCCGGCTGCAAGCACGGAACGTTCCGCTTCTCGACCGGCCACATCAAGAGGCGCAAGGCACCCTTCATTGGTGATCTGCCCGACATGCGGGTGATCGATAACGATCAGATCGTATGCCTTGGCGAGCTCCTCGACCGGATAGGTCTCGAAATCCTGCAGCGAGCGCTTCTCCCAATGGATGGCAACCCCGGTCTTTTCCTGCCAGAGTCTCGAACACGCCACCATGGGGTCGTAACCGCGTGGATGGCTCCACGTCATGCCCTTGAGGGTGACGGTCATAGGCCGAACTCCTTGCGGATCGATGCACTGTGTTCGCCGATTCTGGGGGCAGCGCGATCGACCTGGGCGCGCCGACCGTTGACCCGCAGCGGCGAACGCGTGGTCAGGATTGACACGTCGTCTTCGCGGTTGACCGTCTGCAGCATGTCAAGGGTGCGGAAGCCGTCGCTTTCCAGCAGTTCGTTCCAGTTGAGCACGCGAGCGCACCAGATGTCGGCCGGCTCGAGCACGGCCAGCCAATGGTCCACCGTGTTTTCGCCGATGCGCTCGGCGATCAGGGCCTTGATCTCGTCTCTTGCGGAAAACCACGAAGACGGGTCGTCGCAATAGGGCGCGAGCTGCGGCATCTCCAGGAGGTCGGCAAGTTTCGAGATCGGCGTCATCGCGATCGCGAGGTAGCCGTCCTTGGCGGGGTAGACCCCGTAGGGCGCCGACAGATAGGCGTGGGCGCTGCGGAAATCCGAGCGCTTCGGCAGCCGCCTGCCGTCGTTGAGATGGGTCGTCAGCACCTCGAACTGGAAGTCGACCAGCGCTTCGAGCAGGCTGGTTTCAATCAGGCTGCCCTTGCCGGAGATGCCGCGGCGGACGAGACCAGCAAGAATGCCCTGGGCGGCTGCAGCGCCGGCAAGCATATCGCCAATGGCAAGACCGAAGGGGACCGGCCCTTGCGCTTCGTCGCCGTTCAACCACATCACGCCGGAGCGCGCCTGCGCCAGCAGGTCCTGACCGGGCCGCTTGACCCAAGGGCCCTCCTCTCCATAACCGCTGATCGAAGCGTAGACGATGCGCGGGTTGATCGCCCGAACGGCCTCGTAGTCCAAGCCCAGCCGTTGAATGACGCCAGGTCGGAAGTTCTGGATCAGGACGTCGGCCTTGGCGAGCAGCGCCTTCAGCGCCGCGACATCGGATTCGTCCTTGAGATCGATTGCCAGACTTTCCTTAGCGCGATTGATCGCATGGAAGATGGTGGAATCGCCACCGATCTCGGTGTCGCTGAGATAGAGGCGGCGCGATAGATCGCCGCCATCCGGGCGCTCGATCTTGATGACGCGCGCGCCCAGGTCCATCAGCCGTAGAGAGCAATAGGGACCGGAGAGAAACTGGCTCATGTCGACGACGACAAGGCCGGCCAAAGGCAGTTCGTTTTCCTCGTGCATCGCTGTTCTTATTTCTCTGTCTTGCCGACGAAGTCAGCCGGATTGTTGTACTTCACCGTCTGCAGATGCTCGCAGTAGAGCACCAGCTCACCCTCGTTCTTGAAGACCTGATAACTGGCCCGGATCAGGCCAAGCTCCTTGTAGCGCGGTGTTTTGTCCATGTTGGTGCGGATCGTGTAGATCGTGTCGCCCAGAAAGACCGGCTTGATGAAGCGCAGCTTGTCATAGCCGTAGGAAAAAGCGTTGACGCAGTTGGTGGCGACGAGGCCGAGGCCGGCCGAAAAAACGAAGGCGCCAGCCACCAGTCGGCGGCCGAAGATGCCTTCCCGTTCCGCGAACATCTGATCCTGGACATAAGGGTGGATGTCGACGACCAGCGTGTTGAACAGGTGGCTGTCGCTCTCGGAGATCGTCCGGCGCAACGAGCGGATGCGCTGGCCGACCGGCCAATCCTCGTAAAACCAGTTTTCGGCATTCCACACCGGAAGGGCAGCGTGATCCTCCGGCATGTCGGTGGGGCGTGTCGTAGACACGCCAACGGTTGGCGAGAATTCATTCATGAGAAAACCCTGCGCTGGCTCGTATCCGCATTGGCAGCTGGCAGCGAGTGGTCGCGCTTATCATATGGGCGCGGCTGTGCTGGTTGGGCATTATCTCCTCCATGAATTTTCTTATGTAAAGATACTGTTCACATATGGAGGCTTTTTGCAAGATGCAAATGACCATTGCGCCCGGCCTGATCTGCCGGCCAAGAAAGCCATGGATCGAAAGAAACGCTGCAGAGCGGTGAGTGAAAAATGGTGCCGTCCCAAGCGGCGCAGGATGCGAAATCTATCGGGTGCTCTTGCGGATGCGGCTCACCTTCTCGTCGCGAGGCTTGGATGCCTGAGGTTGAGGGCCGGGTTGCTCTTCCTCCTCAACTACCGCTTCGAGCCTGCCGACGACGGAAAGAACAAGAAAGGCGGATCCTGTCGCAAAGGCAGCGATGATCCAGTGGCCGAAGCCGAGAGCGAGGCCAATGGCGCCCGCCAACCACAGACTACCGCCGGTCGTCAGGCCCTGGACCTGTCCGCGCGACAGTACGATGGTGCCCGCCGCAAGAAAGGCGACGCCCGCGGTGACCGCTTCAACGACGCGCAAGGGATCGATCCGGACCCGCTCGTCTATGAAGCCCTTCATATAGACGCTTTCAAGCGAGATGACTGCAAAGGTGCAGGCGGCGAGGCACACGAGCATGTGCGTCTTGAGACCGGCCGGGCGGGCTTTGGCTTCACGCTCGAAGCCAATGATCGAGCCCATCAGCAAGGCCCCGAGAATGCGCGCGAAGATGACCGGATAGGGAATCTGCGACGGCGGAAACATGTCTGCTACGATTTGCTCCATGCGGAACCAACGCGAGTGCTTCGCATTGGTTCCGCATGATGGCGCCGCCTTCCGCCCGGTGGGCGGCGCCGTCGAGCGGCCCGTCCCCGCCCGCTCGTTTCAGTGTGGCTTTGCTTTAGTTGCCGAGTGCTGTGAATGCGGCGTCCAGCCGTTCCTGCGCCTTCTTCGGGTTCTTGGCGCCCTTCGCCGCTGCGAGGTTGGCCGGGCTGTCGCCGACCTGAACCACGCCGACCATGCCCATGCCGTAGTGCGGCGTGCATTTCACGCCGTAGATGCCGGGTGCAGTGAAGGTCACCTTGTAGTTTTCGTTGATTTTGCTCTTGAATGCCTCTGCGCCATCCGGGATCATGCCCTTGATCGTTTCGACGTTGTGGCCCTTGTCGGTCGGGATGAACGTCACCGTGTCGCCGGCCGCAACCTTCAGCGACGCAGGTTCAAACACCATCGCGCCTTCCTTGCCCTTGTTGAGCATGTGCACTTCGAAATCCGCGGCGGTTGCGGGCGCAGCGATAAGCATGACCGCCATTGCGAGGCCCAATCCGCTCTTGATTGCTTTCAACATCGTCTTCTCCGTTTGACCGAGCAGCCCGTGCTTGGGTTGTTCGCCGCAGTATTAGTCCGAAGGCCGTGCACCTAATTTGATGCGCGTCAAATTGGATGCGGATTCCCGGCGACGGTGAATTGACGCTAATTAGGACTCCTATATATATCAGGAATGGCAAAGAACACGACGACACCGCCTGCAATTATCGACCGCATAGGCGACGGGTTCGCACGGATAGCGACGGCGATGCGGACCGAAGCATGGACGGCAGCCGACGTGATCGGGTTGAACCCGACACAACTGCAGATCCTGATCTTTCTGGTGGGCCGTGGCAAAGCTGGCATGCGCGTCAAACAGATCGCAGCCCATCTCGGCGTCAGCCAACCGACTGCGACGGATTCGATCAATGCACTGACGCGCAAGGGTTTTGTCGAGAAGCTGGCGGACCCTTCGGATGCGCGGGCCGTAGCGGTGGCCGCGACGGCCGAAGGCGAGGCCGCCGTGCGCCGCGCCGGCATGATTGCCTCGGCGACAGACGCTGCCTTTGCGTCGCTATCGACGCTCGGACAGGAAGATCTGCTGCTTCATCTGGTCAAGATCATCCGCACGCTGCAGGCGTCCGGCGCCATCCCGGAACAACGCATGTGTGTGAACTGCCGATACTTCCAGCCCAATGCCTATCCGGGTTCGAAAGAGCCGCACCATTGCGCCTTCGTCAACGCACCGTTTGGCCAAGCGGATTTGCGCATCGATTGCGGCGAATACGAAACGGCAGACGCCTCAAGCCAGGCCGCCGCCTGGAAGATATTCAACCGTGGCGCGGCCTGAGGTGGGGCAGATGCAATGAAGGACACCACCGACCCATCATTTGTTTCGACCAATGCACCGGCGCTGCCACGCCCCAGCGTGCTGACGTCGGCACCAGGACAAACCGCTTCACCCTCGGGACCAAAGGATTTCACCGCATTCAAGCGCGCTTTCGGCCCCGATGATGTCGGCGCCGGCCCGTCGACTGCCATCGGCGGACCGGCATTTTCTCCCTCCATGCAAATAGAAAGAGAAAACCATGAGCAGAATTAATCTAGTTGACCCCAAGACGGCAACCGGTGCCAGTGCAGAACTGCTGGGCAGCATCCACGCGGCCTTCGGCGCGACACCGAACATGTTCAAGGCGGTGGCCAATTCCCCGGCGGCACTTGCCAGCATGTGGGGTTCGTTCGGCGCGCTTGGCAATGGCCGGCTCGGCGCCAAACTCGGCGAGCAGATTGCCGTCGCCGTCGCTGACCGCAATGATTGCCACTATTGCCTGGCGGCGCATACGGCTCTCGGCCGCAAGGCCGGCGCGACAGCGCAGGACATGGCTGACGCCCAACGCGGCCACTCCGCTGATCCGAAGACCGCGGCGGTGCTTTCATTCGTCCGCATCCTGGTCGACGAACGCGGTCAGGTCTCGGATGCTGACGTCAAGGCGTTGCGCAATGCCGGCTTCGACGATCAGGACATTGTCGAGATCATCGCGCACGTGGCGCTCAATCTCTTCACCAACTACATCAACGTGGCCCTCGCCGTGCCGGTCGATTTCCCCGGCGTCAAGCTCGTGCGCGAAGCGGCCTGACATCCCGCCGGGCAGGTCCTGCCTGCCCGGCCCCTCCCAAAAGGAATGGCCTCATGATCGCTGATCTCTCAAATCAGGCGCCGGAACTGGACGTGAGCAACTGGTTCAACACCGCAACGCCGCTGAGCCTCGGCATGCTGCGCGGACGCGTCGTCTTCATCCACGCCTTTCAGATGCTTTGCCCCGCCTGCGTATCGTACGGATTGCCGCAGACCCAGCGCGTGCAGCGGCTGTTTCGCGACACCGATCTCCAAGTGATCGGCCTGCACACGGTTCTCGAACATCATACGGCGATGGGTCCGGAGGCCCTCAAGGCGTTCATCCACGAATACCGTCTAAGCTTTCCGATCGGCGTCGACGCGGCATCACCCGATACGCCGATACCGCGCACGATGCAGGGCTACGGCATGCGTGGCACGCCCACGACCATTATCATTGGCCGCGACGGCAAGGTCCGCCACCATCGATTCGGGATCGAGGACGATCTGCTCGTCGGAGCTTGGCTGGCGACAGCACTTGCAGAACCGCTGCCGGCAACGACTGTGCCGGTGGACATCGCCGGCTGCACGACTGACGGCTGCGCAATTCCCGATGAGATTTCACGTCGAATAGAGACAGGAAAGCGATGACACTGAAATCGGCCCTGGTGATCAGGCATGTTCATTTCGAGGATCTCGGCACCTTTGCCGCTCCCCTTCGCGCTGACTACGGGATAGAATACCGCGATGTCGGAACTGCCGATTTTCTGGATTTCGCGCCGGACGCCCCCGACCTTGTCGTTGTACTCGGCGGACCGATCGGCGCCTACGAGGACCGGACCTACCCGTTTCTGCAGCGGGAGGTCGAGGTGCTGGCAGCACGACTGAAGACCGGTCGGCCGACCCTCGGCATCTGCCTTGGCGCGCAGCTGATTGCGCGCGCAAGCGGCGCGCGGGTCTTTCCATTGGGGATCAAGGAGATCGGTTTCGACCCGATCAGCCTTAGCGAGGCCGGCCGTGCTTCTCCGCTTCGTCATCTGGATGGCGTGCCGATGCTGCATTGGCACGGCGATACCTACGATCTTCCCGCCGGCGCCACTTTGCTGGCGTCGACCCCAAAGACCGTGCAGCAGGCGTTTTCCATCGGCAACAATATTCTCGGGCTTCAGTTTCACCCCGAGGCGGATGCGGGAGTGGCGTTTGAGCGGTGGCTGGTCGGTCACGCCTGCGAGCTGGTGGCGGCAAAGATCGACATCGGAAAACTTCGCGACGATGCGACGCAATACGGGGCCACACTAGCGACGGCCGCCGACTCGATGATGACGGCATGGTTGGAGCAGTTGCATGCGGCCTGAGCAAATAAAGCCGATTGCCCTCAATGCATTGCTGGTGGGTTCACTGACCGCCATCGATGAACGCGGGACGCAAAGCGGTATCGACAAGAAGCCGGTCGCCGGGGCGTTGCACCTGTCGCCGACCGGCTTCGTTGGCGATCACCAGGGCGACCTTAAACGACACGGCGGCATCGAGAAGGCTGTGCACCACTACCCCGGCGATCATTACCGGCTCTGGCGGTCGGAGATCGGCCCGGCAGCGGTTCTCGATCACCCTGGAGCGTTCGGCGAAAACCTGTCGACATCCGGACTGACGGAAGATGATGTGGCCGTCGGAGATCGGTTTCGCCTGGGCCGTGCCCTGCTCGAAGTCAGCCAGGGCCGGCAGCCGTGCTGGAAACTGAACAAGCGCTTCGGTCAAAGCGACATGGCCCGCCGTGTCCAGCAATCCGGTCGCACCGGATGGTACTACCGCGTGATCGAGGAAGGGCGCGTTTGCGCGGAAGACGCCCTCGCTCTGGTCGAGCGCCGATACCCGACTTGGACCATCAGGCGACTCTGGCATTACCTCTACGTCGACACGATGAACCGGGACGCCCTTCAGGAGATTGCCAACCTCGATATCTTGCCGACGAACTGGCGCGACTACGCGATCAAGCGGCTGGCGACCCGCAAGGTCGAGGACTGGACGCGGCGTCTTGAGGGCCAGCACGAAGGGTAGATGTGGCCCCGGCTTGCTTGCCCGGCAAACGTAGAAAGCCTGCTCTGTGTCAGGCGATTTGCACCGCAGGCCTCGACCGGGACTGGCTTGCGAGACGCTGCGCGACCTGATGAGCGACGAAGATCGCATGATCATTCACCTGCGGCAGCCCCATCAACTCGCCGAATGTGCCGCGGGCAAGCGGGCCGGCGATGAAAAGCGCGTCGTCGCTTTTTCCGTCGCGGTCGGCTGCGCGGCTTTGTTCATCGCAGGCAAGGCCGAGACCCACCCCATCCAGTTGCAAATGGCCAGCATCGGCCATATCGGCCAGCCAACCCTGGCTCCTGAGGATAGCCGTGTGCGCCGGGCCGGTGGTCACGACGCAGGCGTCAAATGTCATCTGCTCGCACTTGCCGGTATGACGGTGTCTAACCTCGGCGGTGATGGTCTCGCCGGCCCGGGCTATCTCTTTCACCGATCCGCCAAGAACCCTCACATCGCCGTGGTCAAGCCCTTGGCCGATGACCGCATCTATCTGTGGTGCGACCCGGAAGCGATGCACATCCCAATAGGGCCTCAGGTGGCGAACAAGTCGTTTTCGCTCCGGGATAGGTAGGGCTCCCCAGATTTCGCCGCCCTGGGCGCGCAACGCGTCGAAAACCGCGTGCCAGCTATGACCCGCCGTCGGCGCCTCCTGAACTGCCTGGCGTATCCTACGCAACAGCGAACGAGCGGTTCGCGAAGGATCGGTGACGAAATCGCCAAATGGCTCCTGCGCCGTTGTCGCGTGTCCCCTCGACCGAAGCCCCCGGCGGGAAAGGGCGGTGATCGGCCCTCGGTGGCCGTTTCGTCTGAGCGAGGCGATGACATCGGCCGAAGTCAGTCCGTTGCCGATCAGGAGGACGCGATCCTCCCCGCGGATTACGGATAGGGCGCCTGACAATGTCGAGTCGGCGACGAAACGTGGATGGCTGGCGAGCGCCTTGGCAATGTGCCGGGGTGCACACGGTGCCGGGTGGGTCGTGGCAACGATGGCGATGTCGGCCAGGATATCAGTTCCTCCATCGGCCGCGATCCGCCATTGCTCGCCCGTCCTGACGATCTGGGCCACCCGTTCGTGACAGTGCTGGACCTGACCGCTCCGAAGAAAAGGTGCGATGAAGTCGCCGACATAGCGGCCGAAGACCGCGCGCCGAGGGTAGAGATTCCCGTCTTCGGTCAGCGCATCCTGGTCGTCGCGCGGCTCACCTTCAGCGGCCAGCCAGTGCAGAAAATCGTCCGGCTCATCCGGTATCAGGCTCATGCGCGCCGCCGGTACGTTGATGCGATGCGCCGGATCGGAGGTGTCGTAGGCAAGACCGGCACCCAGGCGCCCCCGAGGCTCGAAGACGATGATATCGACCGCCTGACCGGTCGTGTTCTTGGCTAGGTTGGCGGCAACCGCCGCCCCGGTGAAGCCACCGCCGATGATTGCGACAACCGGTCGGCGGGGTCGACGCTTCACGATTGCGACACCTTTAGCTTGGGCCTGTGGTCGCCGGCAATGGTCTCGCCGAACGGACCGGTATTGATCGATGTTTCGCGCGCGGGAACCGCGTGACCCAGCGGCAGGTTTGGCAGCACGAGCTCGCCGAAGCGATAGGCCTCCTCCAGGTGCGGGTAGCCAGACATGATGAACGTATCGATGCCGATCTCGCGGTACTCTTCCATCCGCGCCTTGACCTGATCCGGATCACCGACAAGGGCGGTGCCCGCACCGCCGCGCACAAGCCCGACGCCGGCCCAGAGGTTGGGCGCCACCTCGAGCTTGTCGCGCCGGCCGCCATGCAACCGGCTCATACGACTTTGACCTACCGAATCCATACGCTCGAACACCTTTTGTGCCGCGGCGATCGTCTCGTCATCGACATATTGTATCAGGTCGTCGGCCGCCCGCCATGCTTCCTTTGCGGTCTCGCGCACGATCACATGCAGCCGGATGCCAAATGTAACTTCCCGGCCCTCGGCCTCAGCCAGTGCGCGCACTTCGGCAATCTTTCTGGCGACATCTTCCGGTGGCTCACCCCAGGTCAGATATTTGTCGATCGTTCTGGCCGCCACCTCCTGGCCCTTGCCCGAGGAACCGCCGAAATAGAGCGGCGGATGCGGCGTCTGCACCGACTGGAACAGCAGCTTGCCGCCTTCGATATCGAAATGTTTTCCCTTGAAAGTAACGTCTTCGCCGCGAAGGACTGATTTGTAGACGTTGAGAAACTCCTCGGTGACTTCGTAGCGCTCGCCATGCGACAGGTGGATGCCATCGCCCTTGTTTTCCGTCGGGTCGCCGCCCGTCACCACGTTGATCAGCAGCCGTCCCTCGGAAAGCCGGTCGAGCGTTGCCGTCATCCGGGCTGCCAGCATCGGTGAAAGCAGTCCAGGCCGCACCGCAATCAGGAAGCGCAGCTTCTCGGTCAAGGGTGCCAGGGCTGACGCCACCACCCAGCTGTCCTCGCAACTGCGGCCAGTGGGGATCAACACACCGTAGTAGCCCAGCGCATCGGCCGCCTGGGCGACCTGTTTCAGATAGTTGAGGTCGACATTGCGCCCTCCCCGTGATGTGCCGAGATAGCGGCTGTCGCCGTGAGTGGGCAGGAACCAGAGAACGTTGACTTTGTCAGGCGTGTTGCTCATGCGAATTCTCCTCGGACACGATCGACGGCAGGCGCCAGACAGGGCCGGCAGTCCAAAAAAGATAAACTCTATAAAATTTATTGACAATGAAAAATCCGGCGATCATTTTTGAGTAGAGGAAAAATTTTTTCCCGGATCGCGGCTTCACGACCGGGAAGCAGGTCAAATTTTTCGAGGATTTTGCCATGAACATCGCTCTCGCCGCTTCCAGTGCATTCACGACATCAAGTCATGCGATCGATCGCCCTAACCCCATCACGCCATCGGAACTGAAATCCGCCATGCGCAACCTGTCGGGTGGCGTCTCGGTCATCACCGCCGGTATCGGCGACGATCGCACAGGCGCGACGGTAACGTCGGCAACGGCGCTTTCGGTCGATCCACCGACGATGATCGTCAACATCAACCGGACGTCATCCACCTGGCCGGTGATCGAGCGTTACCAGCATTTCTGCGTCAACATTCTCGCAAGCCAGCAGCAGCACGTGGCCGAGCGCTTCGCGGGCTTTGGTGGTCTCAAAGGCGCGGCACGCTACGGCGGCGCAGACTGGCGGACCCTCGTCAGCGGCGCTTCCGCCCTGAATGGGGCACTTGCCGCGATCGATTGCGAAGTCGAGGAGATCATCGAGCGTCATAGCCACGCCATCATCCTGGGACGGGTCCTGGCGATTGCGGCAGGCTCAGGCGAACCCGTCCTCTACCACAGCGGCCGTTACGGCAGTTTCCTGCCGTAACTGGAGGGGACCACGTTCGAGCGGGCAAAGATGATGCCCAATCGACCGAAGTTTGGAATGGCTTCATACCCCGTCGCACAAACGGGGTATTTTTTATCTCTATAAAATCCATGGGTTTTGAGATTATCAATACAGGCTCCACGACGGGGCCATCGGCAAACCGTTGAGGAGCAGGCAATGACAATAGCAAGACGTACCCTTCTGGTATCAACCGCAGCGCTGGTGTTGGCGACGCAGGGACTGCTTGCGGCTCAGGCCGCGGACACCACACTGACCATCGGTTATCAGCCGATCGTCGAGCCGTCGCGCGTGCCGCAGGCCGATGGCACCTATGAGAAGGTGACCGGCGCGAAAATCAACTGGCAGAAGTTCGACGGCGGCGCCGATGTCATCGCGGCGCTTGCATCCGGCTCGATCGATATCGGCTATGTCGGCTCGTCGCCGCTGGCGGCTGCGGCAAGCCGGGAACTGCCGTTCGAAACCATCTTCGTCGTCGGCCTGATCAGCGACGCGGAAGCCCTGGCCGTCAAGGGCGTAAGCAAGCCCGAAGAACTCGCCGGCAAGAAGATCGCAACACCCTTCGTGTCGACGGCTCACTACAGCCTGCTGACGGCGCTGAAGCACTGGAACATCGATCCTAAATCGGTGGAGATCCTCAACCTGCGCCCGCCGGAAATTGCGGCGGCCTGGCAGCGTGGCGACATCGACGGCGCCTATGTCTGGGATCCGGTGCTGTCCGAGATCAAGAAGACATCGACCGTCTTGGCCACCTCTGCCGACGTTGCCCAGTGGGGTGGCCCGACCTTCGATGCCTGGATCGTCAGCAAGAAATTCGCCGAAGAACATCCGGATATCGTCACCGGGTTCGTCAAGGTGACCGGTGATGCCTATGCCGACTACCGGGCCAAGCCGGAGACATGGAATGCCACATCGGAGCAGGCCGAAAAGATCGCCCGCCTGACCGGCGCCAAGCCGGAGGACGTGCCCGCCCTGCTCAAGGGATATTACTTCCCATCGTTGGAGGAGCAGGCAACATCCGATCTTCTCGGCGGCGCAACGGCCAAGGCCATTGCAGAAACGTCGGCCTTCCTGCTCGAGCAGCAAAAGATCCCGGCAGTTCTGACCGATTATGGCCCTTACGTTTCGGCGCGCTGGGCGCAGGAAGCCGCCAAGCTCTCGTTCTGAGCAAGGCGGGATTGCCGCGGGAACGGTTGGCGACACGACTGAGGGCGTGAAACGCTAGCCCATCCTTCGGCCCACTTCATGGATCATGGGGACGACAAAATGTCCGTGCTTGCGCTCGAGAATATCTCTTTACGATACGCGCCTGGCGAAGGGCGATCGCAAGCGCCGCTGGTTCTGGATCGGATCAATCTGGAGATTGCCGGCGACGATTTCGTCGTGGTCATCGGCAGATCCGGTTCGGGCAAGACGAGCCTGCTCAATCTGGCGGCCGGCTTCTTGACGCCAAGCAGCGGCCGGATCGCGCTTGATGGCCGGTCGCTGTCCGGCCCCGGTTCCGGCCGCGCCGTCGTCTTTCAGGATGATGCGCTTTACCCATGGCTGAGCGCGATCGACAATGTTGCATTCCCTTTGCGCCTGCGGGGTGTCGGCAAGGACCAACGATTGAAGGAAGCCCAGTCGCTGCTGGAGCGCGTCGGTTTGCCGGATGCGGCAGAGCGCAAGGTCTGGGAGCTTTCCGGCGGCATGCGCCAGCGTGTCGGCATTGCCAGAGCCCTGGCTTCGCAGCCACGGTTCCTACTGATGGACGAGCCGCTCGGCGCATTGGATGCGCTGACGCGTGTGCGCATGCAAGGCTTTCTCCTGGACATGTGGCGGGCCAGCCGGGCCGGTGCACTGCTCATCACACACAGCATCGATGAAGCCTTGATGCTAGCGACGCGCATCGTCGTCTTGACCGCGAACCCGGGCCGGATCGCCAAGATCATTCCGGTCAGCTTCGGTCGGGACTATCTCTCCGGAATACCTCAAAACGAGCTGCGCGCCGCTGCCGAATTCAAGCGGTTGCACGATGATTTGACCGGTCTCATTCATTCCGAAGACGAAGGTGTGGCAGCATGACCCTTTCCCTGGAAGCGACGTCCACCCGCCCCGATCCAAGCGGCGAAATCGAGGTCAAGCCGCCACGCACGCTGCCCGTTCTTTGGATTTCAGCAGCAACCGTCGCTGCGCTGGTCGGCCTTTGGAGCCTCGTTTCCTCCTATGGCCTGGTGCCGCCGCTGTTCCTGCCATCGCCGCTCGCGGTCCTTCGGGCGCTGAGCGGCCTGACGCTGACGGGCTTTGTCGACGCGACACTCGCCCAGCATATCGCCGCCAGCCTTTCACGTATCTTCGGTGCGCTTGGTGCCGCGCTCATCCTCGGCGTGCCCGCGGGCCTTGCGATCGGCACCAGCCGTTGGGGCAAGGGCATTCTCGATCCGATCGTCGAGTTTCTGCGTCCGCTGCCGCCGCTCGCCTATCTGCCCCTCGTCATCATCTGGCTTGGTATCGGCGAGGCATCGAAGATCGCCGTGATTGCGCTCGCAATGCTGCCGCCGATCATTCTCTCGACGGCTGCGGGCGTGAAATCCGCATCGCCCGACCACATTAATGCCGCGCGCGCTTTCGGCGCATCGCGACGGCAATTGCTGCTGCATGTGATCCTGCCGGGCGCGCTGCCATCCATTCTCACCGGCACACGCATTGCGCTCGGCGCCGGTTGGTCGACCCTGGTTGCCGCCGAGCTCGTGGCGGCGACACGCGGCCTTGGCTTCATGATCCAATCGGCGGCCCAGTTCCTGGTCACCGACATCGTCATAGCCGGCATCGTGGTGATCGCTGCCGTCGCCTTCCTGTTTGAAGTCGTTGCACGACGGATCGAGCGGCGGCTGGTGCCGTGGTCGCACCACCGCTGACGGGCAACCACGGCTCTTCCTATGCAGACTTCTGCGTCACCCGGCGGCGCGTGGCGATCAATCGGGCGGCAGCATAGGTTTGCGTGACGATCTCGGGCACCAGATCGATATCGGGCAGGCTACCGAGACCCAGGGGGCCGATCGCATAGAGGTTGGCCGTTGGGTGGCTGTCTGAAAGCACCTCGCCTGCCGGGCTGACGGCGAGGCCGAGCCCGAGCTCGTCCGGCTGCGCCAGACCGCCGGCAAAGAGGTTCTGAATGACCGGGGCCTTGAGGTCAGGCGCAGAGCAGCGACAGTCGATGACCTGATCTGCCACCAGCAGATCTTCCTGCGGCGCTCCTGCCCAGCGGACCATGAGCCCGTCCGGCCGCCGCCGCCCGGCCCAGCCCTTGCGCACGACGGTGCGGCCGTCGGCCAGTTCCTGCTGCAGTCGCAGGTGCATTGGCGCCGGCAGGCGGTTGCGATGGCTGTCGTAGATCGAGCGCAGATGACGGTTGAACTGACGCTTCTCATGTTCTGGCAGAGCTTGCCACAGAGAACGCGCGCGGCGCCGGAGCCCGTTCATGGCGGCCTGCCAGCTCAGACCGTTGGCCTCCGCCTCGGCGCAGGCTTGCCTGACGAAGCGGACGATGTCGCGTAGCCTCGTCGGCATCGGATCCACCGGGAAAGTCGGCGCTGCTGAAAGCCGCGTGTGCGATTGCGGCAGGAACCCATGCCGCGAAATGATGGTGATCTCGCCGGCATAGCCGTTGTCGCGCATTTGCAGCAGGCGATCGACGACACGCACCCCGCTGCCGAGCAGCACCGCATGGCGCGGCACCACCAGACGCCGCGCTCTCACCAGGGGACGTTCATCGTCCGCAACCTCCATTTCAAGCGCGCGGATACCGAATCCGGTGGCGAGTACCGCAACGTCGCATTCGATCGAGCCTTCTTCCTGCAGGACCAGGAAGCGCCCGGATGGCAGCTTTCGCAGGCCCAGCACCGCCTGGCAGGAGAGCTGCATGGAGATATCCGGCCGCCGCGTCAACGCTTCGGAAAAGCGCTGGTAGACGTAGTCGCTGAAGATGCTCTTCGGTACGAAGATCTGCTGGAAGCCTGGAATGGCGGCTGAGACGGCGGAGCGAAAATCCTGGTTGGCACAGAGCCAATCGTTGAAATCCTCCGGCTGTCCGGCGGCCACCGACAGATCGCGCACGCGGCTATTGAGGATTTCGCCGCTCTGGGCGGCGGCCATGACCTGCCCGCCACTGATGGTCGGTTGCGGGTCAAAGAGATGAACATGAAATGCTGTTCGCACCGACTTCATCAGCGCGATCGCCATCATGATCCCCGAGAAGCCGCGGCCAATGATGGCAATGCGCGGCTTTTCCCGAGGGCTGTCACTGTCGGGCGAAATCTTGGCAAACAATCCGTGGACAGTCATGTGAGCTCCCTTGTGGCCCGACTGCGGTCAGTCGGCAAAGTTTGAAACGCATGGCTGTTCCGATCCCGAACACGGATCGGACCTTGGGGTATCGCCCAGCACCGAGATCGGCCGCTGACGGGGCTCAAATCTGCAGTGTCGGGGATGGTGCCGCCAGCCGCATGGGCCGGCGAGGAGGTATCCGTTGTTCTGGCTGGCCTGGCACCTCGGCACATGGTCATCCCTATACGGCATACTCTATAAAGTTTATGCGCTATTAAAACGCGATTTCCAGCGGACATCAAGCCCTTTGTGTCGCCCCTGCGTTTCGAGCCGCACGTAGAAGGTGAAACCGCGCCGGTATCTATCGGCCAGCGACGACGCGACCCTCCCGGTTTTCAGCGATTTGTGCAGCGCTCGCCGGGGGCTGTTCGCGCCGTGCGATGCCATTCAGGACTGTCAGCAGGTCGTAGCCGCGCGACCACCGGCCAAAACCGCTCGCGACATTGATGTGCCCGGCATGACCGAGATCGACGAGCCGGCTGCCCCAGCGGGTCGAGATGTGCCGCAATCGGTCGAACGACATATAGGGGTCGTTGAGGCTGCCGACGATCAGGCTCGGAAACGGCAACGGATGCTCGGGCATGGCGCCGAACGCGATCGAGCCGGGATGCAGCCGCCCCGTCACGTCTAGATCGCAGGGCGCCACCAGAAGCGCGCTTCTGATCTGCCGTGCCAGCGGTCGACGCGCCAGACTGGCAACGAGGATGCAGCCCAGGCTGTGGGCAACAACGTCCACGACACCGTGACGGAGAATGGTGCGCTCCAGCGCGTCACGCCACCGCTCGAGCACCGGATGGTCCCAGTCATCTTGCTCGACGAGCGTCGCCCGCGGCTGGTCGTCCAGCCAGTGACGCTGCCAGTGCCCCGCGCCCGAGCCGAAAAGACCGGGGATGATCAAGGTTTTTGCCATGGTATCAGCCTCTTGCGACACGGGCCAAGTGGCGGTGCGCCGATCGTCTTCCTATCAAACAATTCATGGGGCGATTATGCGAAGGCAACTGGCATGAGGTAAGCAAGGAATACCCAATATCCATAAAATCTATAGCATAGCTTTCTGCGGCTTTGAATCAGTGCACTGAAATTGCCGTATCGGCTGTGGAACAATGCTTGAGGCAGAGTGTTTCCTTTGACGCGTTTCTCAGCGAAATCAGTTTCGTTTTGAGGCCCCCGGCAGTCAAAAATTGCGTTGTTGGTGCCTGCGAAATTGATAGTTTGACGCGAGGACTTCGGCGGCAAGCGCAATCGAAGTTTTGAGGAGTGGTGCTGTGTTCGGCCAACTCGACAAGCCGGGCGAAAGAACAGCAAGGTTGGCGGCGGACCAGATAGGTTTTGCCCGACCGGCGGTGCTAAGGCGTCGGGTTTGTTTGAGCTTGATCGGAATGGCGATCGCCTGGTTGGAAACGGCCGGGTCGATCATTGAGGACCGCTTGGGTTTTTTGCCTTGGGCATGAGAGGTGAGTTGGATTTGAGAGAGCATGGCCACAACAGGCGCTGGCGGTTTCGTCAGCCGAGCGTGCTTCCGGGGTTCGGTCTGGCGCTCGGCGTCACGCTATTCTGGCTGGTGCTGATCATCCTCATTCCGCTGTCGGGCCTGATCTGGCGCTCGAGCGGCCTTGGCTGGTCGCAGTTCATGACGCTGGCACTCGACACCCGCACGCTCAATGCACTCAGGATCAGTTTCGGCACGGCCTTTGTCGCCGCCATCGTCAATCTGATCTTCGGCGTCATCCTCGCCTGGGTGCTGGT
>NZ_LMCO01000020.1:0-88625 GCF_001424825.1 Ensifer sp. Root31
CAAGCGCTGCGGATGAAGATAGCGATTTTTGAAAGGAAGGTTCGTCAGGGCGCAGTTGCTAAATGCGCGGTAACCAAAGTTCAGCAAGCAAATATCGATAAATCGCTGATAGAGAAAACTGATCCGAAAGTCAACTTTTAGTTTCTGGGACTCTATGGCGCGCTGGTGGCTCCCTCCACTGGGCGGTCCAGGCTCAGGGGTTGATGTTCGACCGAGAGCCGTGAGAACAGACCGACGGCTGACAAACAGGCTCGCTACAGCAAAGCTTTGTTTTGCCAATGCCTCGAACGAAGACATCGATTTTGGATCTCACCCCGGTCTTGATCGCCGGAACGTCCTATCTCTGGCGCAAGGTGCATGGCTGAAGGCAAACGAGAACCTAATCCTGACCGGCCAAACAGGCACCGGAAAGAGGTGGATTGCTTGTGCCTTTGCACAACAGGCGGCCCGCCTCAACGACTCAGTCCAGCCGACGCTGTTTGAGGACCTCGCACTTGCCAGGCTGGATGGACGCTTTCCGCGCCTCGTCGATAAGCTTGCGCGCGTGCACTTGCTGGTGCTGGATGACTGGCGAACACATACCTTGAACGATCGACAGCGCCTCGATCTGCTAGAACTCTTCGAGGAGCGATATCGGCGGAATCGACCTGATCACGGCTCAGCTTCCCGTGGCCCGGCACGAAATGATCGGAGAGGCCACTCTGGCTGATGCGATTTTGGACCGTATTGTTCACAACGCTCACCGCACAACGCTCGAAGGCGACAGCATGCGGAGACGAAAAAACCGACGCTCTTGACCGGCTGCGAAATAACCGAAATCAACATCCGTAACAGCAACCAGGCGACCGGAGTGGGGATCGCATCCCTTGTCCGGACTTAGCGAAACGCTTGTCCGCAACCGCTGAAATGACTATCCCGATTTACCGAAATCCGCACGGTTGAGCCGCTAAACCAGCCCAGGCGCCAATGCCATTCCCGCGGGAGCTACGAGCATTGCTCGCCGATCACTCCGATGACGATAGGCATCTGCGAACTCTAGGACGTGGCGTCAAACATCAGGCCCAGATGGTCAGCAGGACCCCGGCGCCTGCGACCTCGCCGCGCGAACCTCTGCAACCAATGTGTCGATCAAGGGTGCAGTATGATCGCGATCAAGATCGCAATGAGGTGATCCGAGATACCACGATCGCCGAGCCGCCGTCCGCAAAGACAAGGAGGGGGAACAATACGGCATCGGAAGTGTTTATTTATCAACCTTCCGCGCCGCTTGGAAGGGAGGAGAGGCCGGGAAGAAGTGCTTTCAGCGTTTCGTTTCCGGCCTTTTTACGCGGAGTGCACTTATTAGGTGGAGGCAGTCATGAACCTCGCGAACCTCCAGATCGAAGGGCTATTGATGGCGATTGCTTCCATCAATCACGTGTTGGTTCGGCGCGGCCTGTTATCGGCCGAAGACATCGAGATCGCATTGCGAAAGGCTGAGGCGATCGAGACAGGTGGCGAAGCCTGGCAGGGACTGTCGCCGGTGCATCGTGATGCGATCAGTTTCCCGATACTGCTACTGCAACTCGCTAATCGCTGCCAGCCCGAGGCGGATCTTCCATGCTTCTCCGAGTTGGCCGGCATGGTCGGCAGAATGAAAGCCCCGGGCGAAGATCAGGATAGACCGTTCTCGAAGTAGGGACCACCTCGACTGCAACTAGGTACGATGGCGCCGTCCGCTAACCCTCTAATACCTGGCCGCCCTTCACGGGCAGTCAGACGACCAGGCCCGTAGCCTGGAGGACCGCTCCTTCCGGATTGAGACTCCGCTTTCGGGGGAGTCCTCAACCCTTTATATTTGTCCGCTACTCGGACTAGCGTTCCCAGCGGCCTTCGTATTTGAACTCCGGGGCCGTCTTGAGCTGATCCTTGGTCGCGTCCATCACCGCCGTCCACTTCTTGTCGTTTTCGACGTATGTGATTTTGACGGCCTTCGGGCTCACAATTACATAGCGATCTCCCATCCCCAGAAACCCGCCAACCGACACGATGTACCCCGTTAGCTGGTCGTCCGACAGGATCAAATCTTTGATCTCCCCGATCGCCTCGTTGGCATTGTTGGTGACGTTGAGATTGATGAGATTGTAGCTCAGCACATCGGTCGGCTTGGCGGTGACGAAGGTTTCGGTGGTCGTGGTTTCGGCCGTCTGCGCGGAAGCCGTTCCTAAGATCATCGCAGTCGCAGCAAGAGCAGTCAGTATACGTCGCATGGTCCCACTCCTTTGAGCATGTTCATGAACCCGGAAACGCCCTGATGTCAGCAAAAGTTCCAACGACCTCAGTTAATTACGCCGGTTTCATGCACCGCTATTTGAGCCAATATGGGCGCTGCGGGGATTCAGAATCGTTCATGCCAAGGCAGTCCTGTTTGAGTTACCTCCAATTGCCTTCGGCCCGATCCCAGTCCATGGGCGTTTTCTCTTCTCTTGGTTTTGCGTCTATACAAACAACTCACAACGTCGGAATTGGTTCGAGCCGTCGCCCAGACGGTTCGAGATCTGTTTCGAGACGCGTTGGCCGGAAGCACTGGCCGCGGTTTTTCTGCTCAGAGTTTGTTTTTCGGCCCGTGCCCCGCGGGGTGATCTGCGGCGCAGCTCGGTTATCGAGATCGCTGATCATGTGGCGTTGCGTGCAGGTCGTCGATCGGCCTGGTGCATTGGCACTTTCAAGGGCAGACAAGGACTATATAGCTAGACAGTCTAGCCAAAATGGAGCGAAACTATGGAATGGCAACTGCAGGACGCCAAGAACCAATTCTCGAAGGTGGTGCAGAAGGCGCGCCATGAAGGGCCGCAGATTGTCACGCTGCGCGGTGAGCGCACAGCCGTCGTGCTGTCCGCTCATGACTACGACGCTCTGCGCGCCGGCCGGCCAACGCTGGTCGACGATCTGCTGGGCGGTCCCGCTTGGGACGATCAGTTCGCTGATGTGGGGAATGTACGCGCCAAGCCGCCAAGCCGCGATGTGGCCTTCTGATGTATCTGGTTGACACCAACATCGTCTCAGAGGCGCGACGCGGCACGCCGCAGGCGGTGTCTTGGCTGCGCTCTGTCGATCCGCTCAGCATCCACCTGAGTGCGCTTACCCTCGGCGAAATCATGCGCGGCATTGCCAGCGCACTTCACCGAATGGTTGCGCAAGCTGCGCCACGACCATGGCGACCGCATTTTGCCGATAACCAACCAAATCGCGGTCGAATGGGGCCGCATCGCGGCAATCCGCCCCTGCGGCGATATCGACGGGTTGATTGCCGCGACTGCGATCGTCCACGATCTCATCCTTGTCACACGCAACGTCAAGGATTTCGAAGACACAGACGCCTCCGTGATCAACCCTTGGGAGAGCTCGGCGTGAGCCGCTCGGCGTCGATCACCCGTTGTATGCCGGCATTCACTGTGTCCATTCGATGGCGTGCCGGTTTCCTGTTTTAGACCTCTGAAGTTGCAAAATGTTATCGACTGTGATGCAGCGGTGCGGCTATGTTGTCTTCCCGACCCTTCATAGAATGTCACCCGCGGCAAAGACACAGTTTCACGTGTTCTGGGAGCGAGCTTAGCGTCAGCCGATTGACGGAGCGCGGCCGGCGCCCCCTTCTGTCCAGCGCCGGAAGAGTGCACTGGCATTGACCCCGCCAAAGCCGAAGCCATTCGATATGGCGTATTCAGTGTCCAGGTGTCGCGCTTCGTTCGCGACGAAATCGATACCATCGGCTTCCGGATCCGGAGCATTCAGGTTCAAGGTCGGTGGTGCGACCTGGTTGCTGAGCGCCAGAATCGTGAATATGGCCTCCAGTCCTCCGGCCGCGCCGAGCAGGTGCCCCGTGGCCGATTTCGTCCCGCTGACAGCCACGGTCATTTTGGAACCAAAAACGTTCTTGATCGCCCTGATTTCACCGAGATCCCCGACCTGTGTCGAGGTGGCGTGCGCGTTCAGATGACCGATCTCAAGCGGAGAAATTCTAGCTTGTGAAATAGCGATCTCCATGGCTCTGCGCGCGCCGGTCCCGTCTTCGGGTCCGGACGTTATGTGATGGGCGTCAGCAGTCGTGCCATATCCGACCAGTTCAGCAAGTGGCGTGGCGCCGCGAGCAAGCGCGTGGCTTAGGGATTCGATGACGAGCATGCCGGCTCCTTCGCCCATGACGAAGCCATCGCGTGACATATCGAAGGGACGCGATGCCCGGCTTGGTGCTCCGTTAAAGCTGGTCGACAGCGATCTGGCAGCTGCGAAACCACCAAGACTGACGATATTCATGCAGGCTTCTGTCCCACCGCAAATCGCAATATCGGCTTCATCGGCGCGGATGAGCCTGGCGGCATCGCCGATTGCCTGAACGCCAGCAGCACATGCCGTTACGGGCGCGCCGAGGGGGCCTTTGAAGCCATGGCGGATCGAGACTTGCCCCGCTGCGAGATTGACGAGAAACGACGGTATAGTGAAGGGTGAAAGACGACGCACACCACGTTGATCGACGGTGCGCACCGCTTCGGTGATTGCGGGGAAGCCGCCGATGCCCGACGCGATGATCGTCGCGGTACGTAGCCGGTCTTCATTCGAGGTCGGGTTCCAGTTCGCCTGCGCGAGGGCCTCTTCAGCGGCCGCCAGTGCGAAGATAATGAACCGGTCGACCTTGCGCTGGTCCTTCGGAGCCATGATCGTGTCGGGATCGAAACCGCCTTCTTGATCCTCAGTGAACGAGGAGACCACACCTCCAATTTTCGAAGGCAGGTCCCCAACGACGTCGTCACCCAGTCGCCGAATACCACTTTCACCCGCAAGCAGGCGCGACCAGGAGATACCGACATTCGCACCAAGGGGACTTACAGCTCCCATTCCTGTTACAACGATACGACGCATGTGTTCTCACCTGTATTCAGTTTAAAATAGGCATGCCTCTAGCCTCCCGGCCGACGATGCGGTCAGGGTCTGTTGTTAAAACATGCAGTACGTACGGCCTCGAAGACGCTCTCACCCGAACCGGGCGGTATCTAAAGCTGGTCCTTATTCGCGCCGAGTTATCGAACCAGCTCAGCCTTCAGACGACATCGTCACCGCGCGCAATGCTTCTGACTTCGCTGGCCGCCGCGTCGAGGATCCCTTGCGACAAATTCTGGTCTTCCATGATCCGTGACAGCGTAACGGCCCCCACCATGAGTGACAGTATGGCCATCGCCCTACTGCTGGGATTAGAGTCCTTTTCGCCGATCAGTTCATCCAGAACCTCAAAGTGAGCCCGGATCCCGACTTCAAACGGGCGCCTTACCTCTTCGCTCTGGCGAGCCGCGTCCGATCCCAACGCCACCAAAGGGCAACCCTCTGCTTTTTCGCCTCTGTGGTCCGAGGAGAGATAGAACTCCATGACGGCTTCAAGCGGATCCGGACTGTTCGCCGCCGCCGCTGACCATCTTCGGGTAGCACTTTCCATTGCGCGCCTCGAGGCCAGCGCAGCAAGGTCGTCCTTCGACGCGAACTGCTTGTAGAAACCACCTTGGGTAAGGCCAGCACCCTTCATCAGATCCTTGAGCCCGATGCCATCGAAGCCATGTTCTCGAAAAAGACGACTTGCGACGTTGATCACCGTCTCACGGTTCTCCTCGGCCTGTGCCCGGCTCACTCTCATATCGACCTCCGTTTAGATTTCATTTGACATCTATAATGCAAATAGAGTTAGATCGCAATCTAAATTATCCGCGTCGCCGGTCAAGAAGAGAAACTGAAAATGAAACGCAAACATGTCCTGACTTTCGTAGGTCTCGTGGCAGCGGCAGCGGCAGCCGGTGCCTTTTTCCTGGTTTTCGAACCCGCCAGACGGGAGGCCGAGGCTGCTGACCCAAGGACGGCTTCACCACTGGTAAGAGTGGCTGAGGCGGCGAGGACTGGAACAGCGGAACGCTCGTTTACCGGCGCGGTCGCTTCCCGGGTACAGAGCAATCTCGGATTTCGAGTTCCGGGCAAGATCCTTGAGCGGATGGTGGATGTGGGACAGCAGGTCAGGCAAGGTCAGGCTCTGATGCGCATTGACGAGACCGATCTCCAGCTTGCGCTCACAGCGAAGCGCAATACCGCTGCCGCAGCACGCGCCGTTCTGATCCAGGTGCAAGCAGACGAAAAGCGCTATGCGGCGCTGGTAAAAAATGGATTGGCGGCCACTCCACAGCGCTATGAACAAGCTAAGGCGGCGCTCGACACTGCCATGGCACAACTTGCAGCAGCTGAAGCGGAAGCCGAGGTCGCGGAAAACGCGGCCAGCTATACCGTTCTTCTAGCAGATTCGGATGGAATTGTCGTCGATACTCTCGGAGATCCCGGGCAGGTCGTTGCAGCGGGTCAGACCGTCATTCAACTTGCCCAGGCGGGGCCGCGTGAAGCTGTTGTCTGGCTACCAGAGACCCTGCGGCCGAAGATCGGTTCCGAAGCGCAGGCCAGTGTCTATGGAGGCGAGGGTCTAAGCGGGAAGGCAAGGCTGCGACAGATTTCCGATTCTGCCGATCCCCAAACTCGGACTTACGAGGCGCGTTATATTCTCGAAGGCAACGCGGCCTCAGCCCCGATTGGCTCGACTGTGACAATCAGAATTCTAGATGCTGACCGCCAATCGGAGGTTGCCGTACCAGTGGGCGCTATCCTGGACGATGGTAGTCGGACAGGTGTGTGGGTGGTCGATAACACATCTTCATCCGTGAAGTTTACTCCGATCGAAGTGAAGCGGATCGGCGAAGAGACGGCGTTTGTTATCGGAGTGGGGGTTGGCCAACAGGTTGTCGCTCTCGGCGCGCATCTGCTTGAAAATGGCGCCACCGTCAGGGTTGCCTCTCAGCAAGAGGTGACAAAGTAATGAACTTCAACCTTTCCGCCATCGCCGTTCGCGAACGCGCCGCTACCTTGTTCTTCATCGTTCTGCTGGCAGCTGCGGGCGCCTACGCCTTCGTCAAGCTGGGACGCGCCGAGGATCCCTCCTTCACCATCAAGACACTGACGGTCACATCAGTTTGGCCGGGTGCCACAGCGCGCGAAATGCAGGATCTTGTGGCGGAGCCCCTAGAGAAGCGTATCCAGGAACTCACCTGGTACGACCGCGTCGAGATGACAACGCGACCGGGTTACGCCTTCCTGACGGTCACGCTCAAAGACAATACGCCAGCATCTGCCGTCGACGAGGAGTTCTATCAGGCGCGCAAGAAGCTCGGTGACGAAGCCCCAAATTTGCCCCCGGGCGTTATTGGCCCGTTTGTCAACGACGAGTATTCCGATGTCAGCTTCGGCCTTTACGCATTGAAGGCGAACGGGATGCCGATGCGCGACCTCGTCCGGCAGGCCGAGGTCATCCGCCAGGATCTCCTGCATGTCCCCGGAGTTAAGAAAATCAACATTCTCGGAGAGCGCCCAGAACAGATCTTCGTCGAATTTTCCTATGCCAAGCTGGCAACACTTGGAATATCGGCGCAGGATATCGCTGCTGCTTTACAGAGACAGAACACAGTCACGCCCGCGGGCTCAATCGACACCAGAGGGCCACAGGTCTTTATCCGGTTCGACGGGGCCTACAACAGCGTGCAGGCGATTGCCGACACGCCCATTGTTGCTGCTGGACGAACACTTAAGCTCTCCGATCTGGCCGATGTGCGACGCGGTTATCAGGACCCCGCAACCTATGTCATCCGCCATGAGGGCGAACCCGCGATCATGCTCGGCGCGGTGATGCAAGCGGGCTGGAACGGACTGGATCTCGGCAAGGCGCTTGAGGCTCGGTCCGCCGCGATCGCGCAGACACTGCCGCTGGGCATGACTCTCACTAAGGTCAGCGATCAGGCCGTGAACATCGATGAGGCGGTCGGTGAGTTCATGCTCAAGTTCGCAATGGCGCTTGGTGTCGTTCTGTTCGTAAGCCTGGTTGCACTGGGCTGGCGTGTCGGTATCGTCGTGGCCCTTGCCGTGCCGCTCACACTTGCGGTTGTCTTCCTCATCATGCTGGAAACAGGGCGGTTTTTCGATCGCATCACGCTCGGCGCTTTGATCCTTGCACTGGGGCTTCTGGTTGACGATGCCATCATCGCGATAGAAGTCATGGTCGTGAAGATGGAAGAGGGCATGGACCGCATCAAGGCGGCCGCCTATGCGTGGAGCCATACCGCGGCGCCGATGCTATCGGGCACGCTGGTCACGATCATCGGACTGATGCCCGTGGGTTTTGCAAAATCAACCGCTGGCGAGTACGCTGGCAATATCTTCTGGGTCGTCGGTTTCGCGCTGATCGTATCCTGGATCGTCGCGGTGACGTTTACGCCCTACCTTGGCGTAAAGATGCTGCCAAAAATCAAGCCAGTCGAGGGCGGTCATCACGCCATCTACGATACGCCGAACTACCGTCGCCTGCGTTCCGTCATCGAGTTCGCCGTCCGGCATAAATTTATGGTATGCGCCGTGGTTGGCATCGCCATGGCCGCCTCGGTCGTCGGGATGGGCGGTGTGAAGCAGCAGTTCTTCCCGACATCGGACCGTCCCGAGGTGCTGGTTGAAGTGCGCATGCCCGAAGGCACGGGCATCGAGGCCACATCATCGGCGGTGAAGAAAGTCGAAGATTGGCTACAGGCTCAGCCAGAGACAAAGATCGTCACTAGCTATGTGGGGCAGGGCGCACCCCGGTTCTTCTTTGCCATGGCTCCGGAATTGCCAGATCCCGCCTTCGCCAAGGTCGTCGTGCTGACGCCGGATGCCCATGCACGCGAAGAACTGAAGCACCGCCTTCGTGCCGCAATATCGGAGGGTCTTGTTCCCGAGGCCTCCGTGCGCGTGACCCAGCTCGTATTTGGACCGTATACGCCGTTCCCAGTCGAGTTCCGGATCATGGGGCCTGATCAGGATGAACTCTACAAGATTTCCGAGCAAGCTCTGGCAATTATGAAAACTGTGCCCGATGTCCGTCAGGCCAACCGGGATTGGGGCAACCGTACGCCGGTGTTACGCTTTATTTCGGATCAGGAGAGGCTTAATCTGATCGGTCTTTCACCGTCGGAAGCGGCTCAGCAGATGCAGTTGCTGCTCAGCGGTGTTCCTGTCACACAGGTTCGCGACAATATCCGCAACGTGCCTGTTGTCGCACGCAGCGCTGGCGAAAATCGCCTCGATCCATCAAGGCTTGCCGACTTTTCGCTGATGAGCCGGAATGGCCGCCAGGTTCCCCTGGATCAGATGGGGCATTCCGAGATCCGCTTCGAAGAACCGATCCTGAAACGCCGCGACCGGACCCCGGTCATCACCATCAGGTCGGACATCAACGAGGCGACACAGCCTCCGGAGGTCTCGCAACAGGTCATGAAGGCCCTTCAGCCGCTGATCGCATCGCTTCCAGTTGGATACCGCATCGAAATGGGCGGCAACATCGAGGAGTCCCTGAAGGCCAACGTTGCCCTTGTGCAGGTTTTCCCACTGATGATCGCAGCTATGTTGATCGTCATCATCCTGCAGGTTCGCAGTCTATCGACAATGACAATGGTGATGCTGACCGCACCGCTTGGTCTTGCCGGGGTGGTTCCGACCTTGTTCTTGTTCAATCAGCCATTCGGCTTCAACGCTATTCTCGGATTGATCGGGCTCGCAGGCATCCTGATGCGAAACACGTTGATCCTCACTGAGCAGATCAAGGAGAACCAGGCGGCTGGTCTCAATGGCTACCATGCTGTCATCGAAGCCACTGTGCAGCGCACGCGCCCTGTCATCCTGACTGCTCTCGCGGCAATCCTGGCCTTCATACCTTTGACCCATTCCGTGTTCTGGGGATCGATGGCTTATACTCTGATCGGTGGCACAGCGGTAGGCACAGTGATGATCCTGCTCTTCCTTCCGGCCCTGTATGCCGTGTGGTTCCGTATCAAGCCACCCAAAGCAGATGGGAAAGAGGAAACGGTCGAACATCTGGCACAGCCGATGGCGCTGGCGGCAGAATAGGGGCGTCCATGCCACGTATCACGATCCCACAGGGGCGCACGGGCACCGAAGTCGAGATGTGGCGCGAGCGTATACTCGATGTGACGGAAGGACACTTTCGCCGCATCGGTTACCGGAAGACAGCCGATCGCGCTTATGATGCAGACAGCCGGCATGACCTCATCCTTGATCAAGGCGGCGAACCAGTCGTTCCGCCGCGCCGGCATCGCAAGCATCAACATGTCTATGATCGTATCGCTTACAAACAGCGATGGGGCATCGATCTGCCAAACTCAAACAATGGCGACGCATCGCAACACGCTATGACAAGCTCGCCGCCAATTTCCTCGGCTTCATAAATCTCGCAAGCATCATGCTCTGGCTCAAATGATTAATTCGCCACTACAGCCTAGTCCTTCTCTGGGCCGCTTGGCGTCAAAGTCGATTCTTCGCGGGGCTACGCTTGCTATCAGGCCGAAGTCGAACTAAGTTTATGAGACTAAGTTCGAGGTAGGGCCATGCACACTGTAAATATTCACGAGGCGAAAACTCATTTGTCCCGGCTCATTGAGAAAGCAGCGAAAGGCGAGTCCTTTATCATTGCCAAATCGGGTAAGCCT
The DNA here is from genome assembly GCF_001424825.1 of Ensifer sp. Root31. Taxonomy (NCBI): domain Bacteria; kingdom Pseudomonadati; phylum Pseudomonadota; class Alphaproteobacteria; order Hyphomicrobiales; family Rhizobiaceae; genus Ensifer; species Ensifer sp. Root31. Next base: position 10,584 of record NZ_LMCO01000020.1, read on the forward strand.
TTGGTGAAGGTCGTCGCGGTCGAGACTCCTACCGCCGACGAAACTCGTCGCGTCGGATTCATGGCGGGGCAGTTTTCCGTACCGGAAGACTTCGATCGTATGGGTGGCGAAGATATCGAGAAACTGTTTGGCGGCGAATGATGAAACTCCTGCTGGATACGCATCTTCTGCTTTGGGCTGCGGGAGAGCCTGGGAAGCTGCCGCCCGCCGCTCTGGCTGAAATCGAGAATACCGAAAATGTCTTGCTATTTAGCGCGGCGAGTCTTTGGGAGGTGGCCATCAAGCGCGGACTTGGCCGGGCCGATTTTACCGTAGATCCACGACTACTTCGCCGCGGTCTCATCGATAACGGCTACCAAGAGCTCCCAATCACCAGCGCACACGCAGTAGCGGTGGATGGACTGCCAGCGATCCATAAGGACCCCTTTGATCGGATTTTAGTCGCTCAATCGATCGTGGAGGGCGTTACCTTGTTGACTGTCGATGAACTGGTCGGGCAGTATCCAGCTCCCATTCGCTGTATGCAAAAATAGCGCGAAATCCCCTGCTCGCTCATTCGGAGCGCGCCGGTGTGGACGAATTCCCGCGTGTTCATGTTTCCCTCAGTCGCGCCGAGGCGTAGGCGCTTCAAGGACGTTCATTTATCTTTGCGATTGCACCGAGCCGGACGCACGATTTGCGCCCCCGGCGTTCAGTACCCAGACGTTCTACTTGTTTGGTAATGATGTTCCCGCAGGCTTAAGGTTGAATTGCGTGCGATCGAGGAGGCTTGGAGGCGCTTGTCAAATGCCGATAGAGCTCCAGCGCATAATCTTCCTGGCCGTAGATAAAGCGATAGATCGTGTCTCGGCGCAGACAGGCACGGCGCTCACGCCATCGGCGAACAGGCGACCGGCGATCTGTTCCGGTGACCACAGCGCCTCCAACTGCTCGATGACCAGTTCGCGCAATTGCGGGTGCCGCATCAGCTTCCTCAAACGCCGCCACCGCTCCTTGCGGATGTCGTCGGCAACCGTTGGGAAGTAGCCGCTATATTCGGGCAGCTCGCGATCCTGGAATGTATTGCGCCTGATCTCGCGATAGATGGTGGAGCGGTGACGACCGAATTGGCGCGCCATTTCATTGATCGGCACCTTGCGTTCGACAAAGTGATAGAGGCGGCGACGATCCGCCAGATTCAGCTGCGAATAGCTTCGTGACATCCCAAAATCTCCAAACCATTGAAATCATTGGCATGTCGCGCTTCGAACTAGAATGTACCCGGCTACATACAAAAGTTGCATAATTTATCGACCGGAACGGCGTGCACACAGCGAACTGACCCCGGAATTCTATTTTTTTGCCAATACCGAACCGCGGCGTCGCCTCGCCTCCTCGTGCATGTTGACGGGTGTCGCGGCGAGAACGCGGGTGACCAGCGACGTAAGAAAACGGGCCGGGGAAAGGTCATCCGGGGTGTGGTTTTCGAGGATCGATACCTTGGGCAGCGCGTTGACGATGCTCTGGACCGTACTGACGGCAAGGTGCGCGATCTCATCGTCGGCTGGATCGGTTATCGGCTGCGGACCCGGCTCCAGTATGCCCTCGCTGGGTTCCTCCTCGACGGTTGCCAGCAGTGCTGTATCGCTTGAATAATCCATCAAGACCAGGCAGGTGGAGTGATACGCGTCGTCCTCCCGCCCAAGCTTGGCCAAGAGGTCGAACAACCACTCGGCCGTCTTGGGCTCCTTGTCCAGGATGTCAGACCTCAGACCGAACAAGAACCCGAGAGCCGCGAGCGGGTGGCGCAAGCGAAGATTCTTGGCGTCGCCGTATGATTCCTCGATGCGGTTCGGCGCATTCTTTCCATAGGAAGAATCCATTCGCTTCGTCGAAATCAACAATTCCGGGCCGGTCACCCAATCGGTGACGATGACGTCAACCTGTTTCAGGTAGTTTTTGCCGAGAATCGAAGCCGAGGAGGAGGTGACGCTGGGAATGGACGTGTTCGATATCAGATGGGATTGAGCCTTGGCTCGAATCGCCGTCGGAAGTGACTTCACGAATGCCGCGACAGGCGCGGGAAGAACGCGTGGGTTTGATGGCCTTGGCCAGACTTGGTCCATGCCGAAACCAGCCCTGCGAAGTTCATAGCTGAGCCAGACATCGAGAGCGAGGGCAGGAACTCCGGTTTGGGTTCCCGCTTTCAGATGGAGCGGAACCCCAAGCAGCAGCGCCAGGGTCTCGTAGTCTGGACGGAAGTACGGCTGGCCGTCCGATCCAAGAATCCAAGGATTGGTGTGTTCCCCGTCAGGTGCGGCAACCGCAACGATGTGGTCAAAAATTTCCCAGGCTTCTGCTTTGGAACTGGGTTTAGCGGCCACTTGCCGCCCTCAAGTTGCGACGCTTTACGAACTCCGCGCGCGCATGCCGGACGACTGCCATTTGTGCGGGCGAAACCTCGCCCTCGCTTAGCAGTACCTGGTCGACGATCTTGACGGCATCCAGCAGCCTTCCCTTGTCCAGAAGTTTTGCCACGCTCCTTTTGACCTCGCGAAGCCCGTCGGCGCGACAGGTAACCAAGGTAGGCGAGGGCATGGCCCAGACGTCGGCCTCCTTCGGCTCGATTTTCAGGATTCCGCCTCCGTAGGCACGACCGACCATTTCGGCATGCAGCAACGTAATGGAGTTCAAGCTGGCGACAGGGAGGAGCTCGCGGCCCAGGACCCCGTGTGCATCGTTGAGATAGACCCCATGCACGGAATTAAGGTGACGGGCTTGTGCTGCGTTCTCCGTGATCCGAGGCGTGTCCGCGTTCATGCATGTTAGCAACAGGTCGGCGGGGGAAACCAGTGGCACACGATACCAAGTCTTGCGGACCCGGCATTTGTAGGCGGTGTCCACGCCTGTCCTATGGCCATCTGCAATGTATGCTGCCGCGGCCGCGGAAGGCGGATCGCTCGGATAGAAGAGGTGGATTGCGTTCCCCTCTTCACCGAGTTTCTTTAGCTGGGCATTCGAAAGAGAGAGGCCCCGCAAATGAGAGCTTCCGGGCGGTGAAAGGCTGAGCAACTCGTCCGGGAGCAGTCCAAGCTCAGCTACACGCTGGGGGGAAAGGGTGAAGTATTTGTTGTTTCCCGTTACCATCCCGAGCGTCGTATCGCCCCAGGTTTCCAAGTTCGTGTAGAGGCCAGTTGCGGAGAGCGTCTGTAAAAGATGCATCGCGTCGGCATCGACGAGACTGCTGGTCCACTTGGCCGCTGGGTCGGCCGGTGTCCAGCTCTGTCCAGGACCTAGAGTATCGAGCGTTGCGGCGTTCTTTGTTTGACTGATGGTTGCATAATCCGCCGGTCCGCCGAGATAGCCGTCCGCAAGGAGAAGTACGACATCCGCTTCCGCTTCGGAGAACACTTGCTCGTCGAACAATACGAGTTGCACGTCGCGGAATCGATTGAACAGGAACTTGCGGACGGGAGCGGCATAGTTCACTGAGAGCAGTTCGGCGGGCAACACGAAGGCCAGGCGGCCACCTTTCTTCAGGAACAATGCCGAGTGCACGGTGAATGCTGCCCAACTCGACGCGAGCCCGGTCAGGGAAATGCCGGCCCTGATAGCCGCCTCCCGGGCACGGGCGCGGGCTTCCCCGGTAAAGTCCTGGTATCGGATATAGGGAGGATTTCCGATGACGGCGTCGAACGCTTGATCAGGCGTGACGGAAAAGAAGTCGGACAGTTGGATATCGGCCTCGCCCCCGGCGTCAGCGACCCGCTTGCGGGCAACGTCCGCGCTGTGGGCGTGTATCTCCACGCCATGAACCATCGGGCACGAGCGCCCGCCGGGAGCGAGTTCACGAAGGCGATCGACCGCGGAAACCAAGAATGCAGCGTCGCCAGCGGCAGGCTCCAACACGCGATCGTCAGGCGTGCGAATGGCCCATTTCGAAATGAAACGGGTAATCGCCGGAGGCGTGAAGAATGCGCCTCTTTCCTTGCGGAGAACGGGAGTGTCGATAGGGTCGCGATGGGTAACGAAAGTCACGGCTAGCTCCCGAATCGTGCACGCATGGGTTCTCTGTCTTGCCGGTTACCTATCCTATACAGATGAATTTCTGTCTACTCTTTGTTCTTATTTCCAATCTGCCGATCCAGCGGAAAAATTGCGGCAAAACATTGCGCAGCAATGCCTACTTCCATCCAGAACTGTAGTGCGCCTATGGGTAGGTCCAGCCCCTCAAAATCAGGCGCTTCGCGCTCTGGGGTCGACCGTTCGGATTCTTCAAGATGATCGTCGCTGATCGTTGCGGCTGATGCGCGGGATACCGGCTTCCACGCTGCTGTGGTTGACGACACGCGCTGCCGAGGCACCCGACACTATCGGTGGCCATGGATTATGAGGTCAAAGAACACAGCATCAATCTTCTCAAGATCGAACATGCCGACTGGCGGCATATTGCCAGCTTCCGATCGTCTCAGTCGGGTGGAACTTTGCGGTTCGACTAGCCATCGAAACGAACAAAGAGCGCCGGGAGTGCCAAATCGAATCTTCTAACGTTGCGTTCGGGGCCGAAGTGGAACGGCCGCTTCCTAGATGGCAGCGCTGGCCTTTGTATTCAGCGTAGTGGGCCGACTGAAGGGACGACGAACGGAGCGACGACCCTTACTTCACCGTGATGGCAATGCCGCTGAGATCGGCGTTGACTTGCAAGCCTACCTGCTTGCCTGAGAGTTCGAGTCGGGCGCCCTTGTCATTGGTCATGACGATTACTTGGGCCCCTTTGCCGAGCGCGCCGCCACCGCCCGCCGCACCGTAGACCCCCGTCACATCCCGGGCGCGGCTAATGTGGCTAACCGTACCCTGGAAATAGGTCTTCGAAGCCCCGAAGGCGAGGCCGCCCGAGAGGCCGCCGACAGAGACGGGATAGCGGCGACCATGGAAGGTCAGCGTGCCCTCGCCCCCAGAGCCACCCACAAAGAAGGCAGCCTTGTAGACTGAGAAGCTGATCGTACCGCTGTCGGCATGCGCGGAGCCGGCAAAGCTGATTCCTGCTACAGCGATAACCGCAGCCGCGACTGAACGAAATCTGGACGAAATCTTCATGATGCAAATCTCCTCAAAATCGAGGCTTACCCAGCCAGGAGGGCACGTCAGCGTCATGCCAAAGTCACAGCTCAAACCGTCTCGCCCGTCATTAGTTCCAGGCACGCGGCCTGAATCCGTCTGGAAGCAGGCCGCCACGAAACGAGGTGGATGGCACACATAGTCTCGGTGGCAGGGTCGGTGGCAGCCAACGCTCGGCTGCTTAGGCTCCACCGGCCACGAGCACAGAAACGGGCACGACTGGATCTTCCTTCACGGTCTTGGTAACGATGTAGGTAAAGTAGCGGGCGATGCCGAGTTCGCGGTCGAGAAGCGCGTCGATCAGGCGCTGGTAGGCATCGATATCGGCTGCAACCACCTTCAGGATATAGTCGACCCCGCCGCCGACCGACCAGCAGCAGACGATCTCGCGAATGTCGCGGACGACCCTTTCGAACCGGTCGAAGTCGGCCTGGCGATGGTTGGCCAGGGTGATCTCGACCACCAGGCTGGCGACCGGGGCGACGCGTCGCAGCGACAGGCGTGCATGATAGCCGCTGATGATGCCGGCCTTCTCCAGCTTGCGCAGTCGCATCCAGCACGGCGTTGGAGAGAGGCCCGCCTTTTCGGCGAGCGCGAGTTTGGTGATGCGGCCATCCCGCTGGATGGCGTCAAGGATGCGCAGGTCAATCGCGTCAAGTCTCATGGCAAACTCCTGCGCCGGTATCCGCGTGCTTGCCTTGGTCAGGCCCTGCTGAGCGAGGCCATTTTTTCGGCTTCCATTTCGGCGATGTCCTGGAAGCGGTCGGCGATGCGTGCATGGGGACGACCGCTATCGGAAGCGCCGATGGCAACGATGATCTCATCCGGGCCTGGCGCATCGGCGATCTGGAAATTGGCTGTGAGGAAATGCGATCGCTTGCCGTTCTCACTCTTGTGCATCATCGGCAGGCACAGAAGAGCACCTGGCGCATTGCGGGTATTGGCGAATTCCAGATAGTTGGTGCCGCCGATCGCTTCGCGGAAGGGATTGCCGAACCGCAAAGTATGGATCATCGCCGAGGCATGTTCGATCTCTCCGTTGATCCCGACCGCGGCTGCCTTGCCGCAAGCCTCGATCCTTTCCGGAGCCAGCTGGCGCAATAGCCGGTCGGTCATTTCATGGCTCAGTTCGCCGGCGATGCGGATGATCTCCGGCCGGAGATCGTCGACAAAGCCTCGCCCGGCCCAAGGGTTACGGATTACCGCTGCCACGACAACGATATTGACGGGACGGGAGGCCGCCTTGCCGCCTTCTACGAAGGTCTCTTCCAGGAAAGTGCAAATTTTTCTGATGCCGAGGGTCATGTTCTGAAGCCGCTGATAGTGGAAACTTGCGACAACCTACCGCGATGCCCGGTGAATTCTTCCTATGTTCGGATGAAGAGAAGCGTCGAACGATCCTGCGAAAGAAAGCAGACCAATGTGCTGGCCGGCAGCGTCCAAGGCTGATGGGGCCCGGCAGGTTCCATCTCTCCAGATGACTGGATCGCTGCGGCCCTTAAGTAATCGATCTCTGAAATGCCTCTCCAGATTGCAGACTTTAGATCAGTGGCGAGAAAAATTGCCGCTGCTTTTCCTCTGTATAGGAGAATGCCCCCGCTGCCGGTGCTCCTCATCATGGTCCCGTCAAGAAACGTCTTGTCGTAATGAGACTGAAGGGGACCCAAATGAAGACGATACTGGCCAATTCGAGCGCTCTGCTTCTCGCGCTGCAGGTTTCTGCAAACCCGGCTCTTGCGGACACCGTAAAACTAGACGCACTCATCGAACAAAAATATCCCGAACTTGAAAGGGTTTACCGGGATATCCATTCCAATCCCGAACTCGGATTTCACGAAACTCGGACCGCAAAGCTGCTGGCAGCTGAACTTGACAAGCTCGGCTTCGAGGTAACTGCAGGCTTCGGTGTCGAATCCGGTCTCGTCGGTGTCTTCAGGAATGGTGACGGACCGACGATTATGCTTCGCACCGAACTCGATGCCCTTCCGATGGAGGAAAAGACCGGACTTGACTATGCTAGCCGGGTACAGGTGCCGGCAACCCAATGGCCCGGGAACACCGACGCCTCCGCAAAGGTCTTTGTCGCCCACAGCTGCGGCCACGATATCCACATGGCGTCATGGCTCGGGGCTGCGCAATTGTTGGTCGACATGAAGGATCATTGGCGCGGGACGCTCCTTTTGGTCGGCGAGCCAGCCGAAGAAATCGGCGGCGGCGCGACGGCGATGCTCAAGGCGGGACTGTTCGAGAGGTTCCCAAAGCCGGATTTCGGTTTCGCGGTGCATGTGAACGGCGAGCCTGCCGGCAAGATTACCGTGAAGGACGGGGCCTTCAGCGGAAACTCCGATACGTTTGACCTGACCTTCAAAGGCCGAGGGGCGCACGGTAGCGCACCACACCTTTCGATCGACCCGATCGTATTGGGCGCCCGCTTCGTCACCGATATCCAGGCCGTCGTCAGCCGCGAGAAAGACCCGCGCGAGCCCGGTGTGATCACAATCGGCAGCTTTCAGGCGGGGACAGCCGGCAACATCATCCCTGATCAGGCCAAACTCAAGCTGACGATGCGTTCGACAACGCCCGAGACCCGTAAGCTGCTGCTTGAAGCAATGCACAGGGTGGCCGGCACGACGGCACAATCGGCTAAGGCCCCGGAGCCGGAATTGCTGCGCATCGGCGGCGGCGCTGTGGCCGGCACAAATTCGTCGCAGCTGATCGGTGACATCAAGCCGGCATTGGATAGGTCTTTCGCAGATATCGTGTATGTACCAGCCGCCGTGCAGCCAACGCTTGGAGTGGAAACCTATCCCGAGTTTATCGAGGCGGGCGTGCCCTCGATCTTTTATTGGATCGGCGGGAGTTCTCCCGAACAGATCGAAGAAGCCCTGCATGAAAACAGACCTGTTGCTTCCAACCATTCGCCCTTCTTTGCGCCGGCTCCGGAGACGTCCATCAAGACGGGTGCAAAGATCCTTGCGATCTCTGTGCTCCAGAAGGCGGCCGTGGACTAAGACATAGTTCGGCAGAAACTCCAGCTTTCGTGGTCATCGGGAGCCCGGTGGTCACGAGGTCTGAATACACTCGCATGACACGTGCTGGATGCGGGCTCGGATAAGTAAGCCGGAGATTTGATTGTCTTTCGCAAGCTGCACCTGCGGAAGCTTTTGGTTCCTATGTTTCGTCGGATCAACCGTCCAAATTTTCCTATGAAAGATAGTGGATTTATACGGTCTGTGCGCGCATGGTAGTTGACGGAAGTCAAGAGGCGAGCCGATTTGGATCAGAAGTCCCGGATATTGTCGCTCCGCGACGTCGCCAGCCAAATCAACAGCGGCGGCGACTTGCGGACCGTACTGCAGCAGCTCATCGCCGCCGCCTGCCGTCATGCCAACTGGGCCTTGGGATCGATAATGGGCATCGATGCGGCACACGGCTACGCCCATGTGATCGTGCGCCACGATCCCACGCTGATTGATCGGCAACTGCCGGACAAATGGGAACTGGCGACAAGCCCGTCACTGATCGCGCTCCAGCGCAACGAGCCAGTCTATATTCGTGACGCGCGGGAAACGGTCGACTTTCCAGGCTATCGAAAAGAAGCCTTCGAGCGCGACTATCGCACCGTTCTCGTGATGCCGATGAATTGCAGGGACGCGGAGGGCCGCCCTATGGTGCTCAGTGTCATTGCGCGGCAGGTGACGGAGGTCTCAGAGGATGATCTCGCCTTTCTCGGGTCGATCATCCACCTTGGTGCCATTGCGGTCGAGCGCGAACATCAGCTGGAGGCACAGAAAGTGTCTGCGCAGCGTCTGGAGCGGACGCTCAAGGCGCACACCTCGCTTCTGGAGCATGTGTTGAGCGACGGATCGGTGTCATCGCTTTCAGCGATGGTTGGCGCAATGATACCCAATCCAACGGTTGTCGTCGATTTCACGGCAAACCACGTCATGGCCGGCAGGTCGCCGAAGCCGACGCTGATCGATGACAATGGCTGGCAGGATGCGGCCTCGACTTTGCTCGCCCGTGCGCTGATGAAGGCGGCGCGTGATGCGGCCGAAATGGGCGCGAGCGAAGAGACAAGTCTGTTTCTCGATCTCGGCAATCACCGTTTCAAGATTTCCGCGCGCGTCGAAGCGCTCATGGTCGACATGCAATTGGTCGGCGCACTGATCATTTTCCCTTCACCACAGGAATTCAGCGACCTGGATCTGATGATGCTGGATAGCGCCAAATTTGCGTTGAGTGTACAGATGATGCGCAGCTTCATTCGCTTCCGCTTTGAGACGCGAACCCAGACTGAGCTTTTCTTCGAGGTGGTGGAGGGCCGCTGGCGCGACGCGAATGATATCTCCCAGCGTGCTCAGCGCCTTGGGCTTAGTTTCTCCGTGCCTCAGCAGATGATCGTCATCGATTTTCCCGACAAGACCAAGGCTTTCGGCGGCGCGTCCGTCGATGTCGAGCACACGCTTTCGCGCATCATGCAGCAGGCGTCATTGCCGGCGGGTCTGGTCGCCATCGCTGGTGGTGCCGTCTGCCTGGTCCCTTACGACGCCAGCAAGCGACAGGAGCGCCTGGTAAAGCTCACACGCCGCATTGCGGAGGAGTTGGGCCGATATTTTGATGAGGAGCCGATCGTGGTGGCCGGCAATCGCTGCGCGGCGCTCGCCGACTATCCGGCCGCTTGGGAGCGCTGCGCCCGCATGATCCGGATCGGCCGCTCTTTCGGCTTGACCGGATCGCTCGCAACCCAAGACTTCGGTCCGCTTCCGATGCTGGTCGCTGCTTGCGAGGCCGGCGATGTCCGAGGCTTCGTGGAAGAAAGCATAGGCGCCATTGCCGACCACGACCGCCAGAACGGAACGCCCTACCTGGAAACCTTGTCGGTCTATTTGCAGGAGGGCTGTCGCAGTCAGGCCTGCGCCGATGCGATGGGCCTGCATGTGACAACACTGCGTTACCGGCTGTCGCGCATTCAGGAGCTTTTCGGCATAGATGTCGAAACGCCGGAGAAGCGTTTCGCCGTTGAGCTCGCGATCCGCCTCAACGGCGTCATCGACAATCGCTCCGCCGCCCGCGGCTGATTTTTCCTCCTGGTCTGACCACATGTTGCGCGGCGATCGCAGCGCTCGTTCTCGGCCTGCTTCATGCTCCTATGGATCGGCGGAGACGTTTTCCCTTTGCTCCTACGAAGGCGTGGAAGAATGGTCGGTAACTCGGGGATAGCCTCTACTCAACCTGATGGAGAGGAGGCATTGAGGAATGACCGAGACAGCCGCATCGACCGACGCGCCTATCGATCCCATAGCGCTGCGTCGCGCCTTCGGCACGTTCGTGACCGGTGTTACCGTGATCACGACGCGTGACGAGGACGGCACGCCGCGCGGCATGACCGCAAACTCCTTTACCTCCGTTTCGTTGGACCCGCCTTTGCTGCTCGTCTGCGTGGCGAAGTCGGCATCGAGCTACCACGCCTTCACCAGAGCCGGATGCTTTGCCGTCAACGTTCTGCATGAGGGACAGGTCGATGTTTCCGGGATCTTCGCCTCAAAGTCGCAGGACAAGTTCCAATCGGTGACACATGACCACATCCACACGGGTGCGCCGGTGCTGACAGACAGTTTGACCTGGTTCGACTGCACCACCTCAAACACGGTTGACGCCGGCGACCATGCGATCTTGATCGGTGAGGTTCGCGCCTTCGGCACCAGCCCGACTGCGCCGCTTGGCTTCTGCAGGGGGCGCTACGCCAGCGTGAAGGATCCGCTGCCGAATGGCTGGCTTGCTTCTCATGGCATGATCATCGGCTATCTCATCGAAGCTGGCGATCGTCTGCTGCTGCGCTCGGACGGCAAGGGCAGCTGGGTGCTGCCATCGGCACGGCGTCGAAAGGCGGATAGCCAGCTCGTCGTCGACGGCGGCGATGCGCTTCGCCTCGTACCGGAAGAAACGTTTCTCTATTCCGTATTCGACGTTGCCGACAGCGATCCGGGTTATCTTGTTTACCGCGCCCGCCTGGCCGGCGAGGGGAGCAGCCTGCCTGGTGATCTTCGCTTTTTCCCGATCGACGATTTGCCCTATGACGCGATCGCCACCCATGAACTGCGTTCCATGCTGCGGCGCTATGTGCGCGAGCGGCAGGCGGGGCGCTTCGGCATCTACATGGATTCCGATGACGGCGGTCGCGTCGCGATGATCGACGGCGAGGCCCGTGCCTGGCTTCAAGCCTCCCAAGACCAAGGACAGTGATATGAAGACGACAGTCACCTCCATCGAAGGATCGCGCCAGCTCGTGTTCATCGATGGGCAGTTCGTGAAGCCCAGAAACGGCACGTATATCCAAAGCTATGACCCGACGACGGGCAAGCCCTGGTACGAATTTGCCGATGGCGATGCGGACGATGTCGACGCCGCCGTTGCGGCCGCCAGCACCGCCTTTCGCAACCCGGCGTGGCGGCGCATGACACAGACCGACCGCGGCGGGTTGATGCGCCGTCTCGCCGAGCTCGTGCGTCAGAATGCCGATGCGCTTGCAGCAATCGAGACCCGCGACAACGGCAAGCTGCTCAAGGAAACCACGGCGCAGATGCGCGCCATGCCAGACAGCTACCACTACTTCGCCGGCATGGCCGACAAGCTGCAGGGCGAGACGATCCCGATCAACCGGCTCGACACCTTGAACTTTAATCTTCGCGAACCCTTGGGCGTCATCGGAATGATCACGCCGTGGAATTCGCCGCTGATGTTGCTGACCGGCACGCTGGCGCCATGCCTGGCGATCGGCAACACGGTCGTCATCAAGCCTTCGGAACATGCAACTGCTTCCACGCTGGCGCTTGCCGAGCTGATCCACGAGGCGGGTTTTCCAGCCGGCGTCGTCAATGTGGTAACGGGTACGGGAAAAAGCGCCGGGGAGGCGCTGACGCGCCACCCCGGTGTCGCGAAATATGTCTTTACGGGCAGCACAGCCACCGGTCGACGGATCGCGGGCAATGCAGCTGAGAACCTCATTCCCTGCTCAATGGAGCTTGGTGGTAAGTCGCCCCATGTGGTCTTCGGGGATGTCGATATCGAACATGCCGTAAATGGCGTCGTCTCCGGCGTCTTCGCGGCTGCCGGCCAGACCTGCGTGGCAGGCTCACGCTGCTTTGTCGAGGCGGGTGCCTACGCCAGGTTCATCGACGCGCTCGTCGCCAGGACCGAGCAGATCTGCGTCGGCCTGCCGACGGCCGACGACACGGATATCGGCCCGCTCGCGCTCGCCGACCAACTTACGAAAGTGGAGGGCTACGTCGCATCCGGCGTCAGGGAAGGCGCGAAGATCGCCACAGGCGGCCGCCGACCCCAGCGAGAAGGACTTGCTGAAGGAGGCTGGTACTTCGAGCCGACCGTCATGATCGACGCGCAGAACGACATGACCTTCATGCGCGACGAACTCTTCGGCCCTGTGGTCGGGGTCATGCCGTTCCGCGACGAGGAGGAGATGATCCAACTCGCCAACGACACGCGCTATGGCCTCGCCTCTGGCATCTGGACCAAGGACATCGATCGGGCGCTGCGCTTCGCCAATCGGATCGACGCCGGCACGGTGTGGATCAACACTTATCGATCCGCCTCCTTCATGTCCGCCAATGGCGGCTTCAAGGAAAGCGGCTACGGCCGGCGTGGCGGCTTCGAGGTCATGCACGAGTTCTCGCGGCTGAAGAACGTCATCGTCGATTACTCCGGCGCGATGCAGGACCCCTTCGTCATTCGCTTGAAGTAACGACAAACGCACCGGCACAGGAAAGGCAGAAAACCATGAAGTTCGCAGTTTCCCTCACGATGGAACGCTTCTCTCCGGACGTACCGATGGAGCGGGTGAAGAGCAACCTGCTTCAGCTCGCGCGAGTTGCCGATGAAGGCGGTTTCGAGGCGCTGTGGACCGCCGAGCATCATACGCTTGAATGCACGATTTCTCCGAACCCGTTCCAGACGCTCGTCTGGCTCGCACAGCACACGGATCGGATTCGGCTAGGCACATCCACGCTGGTTGCACCCTATTGGAACCCGATCCGGCTGGCGGGCGAGTCGGCGCTTTGCGACCATCTGACCAATGGCCGCCTGGAATTCGGCATTGCGCGCGGTTCCTACCAGTATGAGTTCGATCGCATGGCCGGCGGTATGCCGCAGCAAGAAGGCGTCGCCTACATGAAGGAGATCGTCCCGGCCGTAAAGAAGTTGTGGTCCGGCGACTACGCGCATGAAGGGCACTACTGGAAATTCCCTCGGACGGCGGCCGTGCCCAAGCCGCTACAGCAGCCGCATCCGCCGATCTGGGTTGCGGCGCGCGATCCCGGGACATTCGACTGGGCGATTGCGAACGGTGCCAGCATTCTGTCGACGCCGCTCTCTGCGCCGGCTGCTGAAATCCAGGTGCTTTCTGACAAGTTTCACAAAGCGGTCGCTGATCACCCGGAAGTTCCGCGACCGCGCTTCATGATGCAGCGCCGCACCTGCGTCTACGACAGGCCGGATGGTGGGGAACTCGCCGTCAAGCACAGCATGGACTACGGCCGCGCCTTCGAAAACCTCATGCAGAATATCGGCGCGGTGCGCGACGGCTTCCCGGAAGCCGTGCCTTATGAAGCGGTCAAGGGCAAGGATAACTACAATCCGGAAAACATCCGCAAAAACCTGATGTTTGGGACACCGGACGAAGCGATTGAGAAGCTGCTGGCCTATGAAGCGGCTGGCGTCGACCAATATTGTCTTGGCCTGACCTTCAACCTGCCGTTCGAATTGCAGAAGCGGACGCTGGAGTTGTTCATCTCGGAAATCATGCCCTTCTTTGCGGCGCGCGAGAACGAGCAGAAGCGCGTCGCGGTGGGGCGCTGACGATGGCGGGGACCCAACGCCATACCATCGGAGAGGTTACGCTCAATTACCGTATCGACGGTGAGGGCGAGCCGCTCATCTGCATTCACGGCGTCGGATCTTATCTGGAGGCGTGGTCGGGGGTAGTCGAACGGCTGAAGGATCGCTTTACGATCCTGACTTTCGATTTGCGTGGCCACGGCCAGTCAAGCCGGGTCAAGGGGCGATACGAGATCGACGACTTCGTCAACGAGACGTTGGCTCTGGCCGATCAGGCGGGCTTCTCCACCTTCAATCTCGCGGGCTTCTCACTCGGCGGGCTCATCGCCCAGCGTCTTGCCTTGACCCATCTCGGCCGACTGCGCCGGCTTACGCTGCTTTCGACGGTTGCCGGACGAACGTTGGCCGAACGGGAGCGCGTGCTTGAACGCCTGGCGGCACTCAGGGCGGGCACGCCCGCTGATCACCACAACGCGTCGCTGTCGCGCTGGCTGACCGAAGACTTCCAGGAGCGCAATCCCGAGATCATCGCGAGGCTACGATCACGCGATGCCGAAAACGATCCGGATTGTTATGTCGCTGCTTACCGGGTGCTCGCCGAGACGGATTTCGGCGGCTTCCTTGACCAGATCCGTTGCCCGACGCTGATCGCAACCGGTGAGGACGATGCAGGCTCCAATCCTCGGATGGCCCGGTACATGCACGAGCGCATCCCCGGGTCCGCACTCCGGATACTGCCGGGCCTGCGCCATTCCATTCTTGTCGAAGCGCCGGAGCTCGTAGCGACGTTGATGGCCGATTTTCTGAGACAGGGGGAAAAAGTCGATGGATGAGGCGCTGCAGGCGAAGGGCGAGGCCGTGAGGCGTAGGGTGCTCGGCGACGACTATGTCGATCGGGCAATCGGCAACAGCGACGCCTTCTCGCGTCCCTTCCAGGATCTTTTGAATGAGTATTGCTGGGGGACAGCCTGGACGGACGAGGGGCTCGATCTCAAGCAGCGCAGCCTGCTCAACCTCGGTATGCTGGCGGCTCTCAACCGCATGCATGAATTCGCCATCCATTTCCGCGGCGCGATCCGCAATGGCCTGACCGACGAGGAACTTCGTGCGGCACTCGTCCAGATCGCGATTTATTGCGGCATTCCCGCGGGCGTCGAAACCTTCGGGATCGCGCGGACTGTGCGTGACGAGATGGACAAGAAAGAAGAGCGCTGACTTCCACGGTTATTAGGAAAGGGCGGCTCCGCGCTGCCTCGTATCGCCGGAAGACAGAAGGGCGCTTGAGAACTCAAGATCACCCCTATGGCAGGAAGAGGACCCTGCCCAAACCAGAACGACAAGAGGGAACGACCGAATGAACACTTTCGCCAGATTGACAGCGGCGGCCGCATCGATGGCCATATCATTCACGGCGCTTCCGGCCAATGCCGGAGCCGTGCTCGAGCGCGTGCTCGACGCAAAGACCTTGAAGGTTGCAACCGACGCCAGCTGGGCGCCGCAGTCCTTCATGAACGACAAAAACGAGATGGACGGTTTCGACATCGATGTTGCCAAGGAAATTGGCAAGCGCCTCGGTGTCGGCGTCGAGTTCGTCACCCCAGGCTGGGATATCATCACCGCCGGCAACTGGCAGGGCCGCTGGGACATGCATGTGGGCTCGATGACGCCGACCAAGGAACGGGCCAAGATATTCGACTTCCCGGCCGTCTACTACTACACGCCGGCGGCGGTCGCTGTGCACAACGATAGTCTCGCCGTCACGTTGATCGACCTGGACGGCAAGGTCGTCGGAACGACGGCAACGTCGACCTTCGAAGCTTACGCGAAGCAGGAACTGACGCTCGATGCCGCGGGGGCTCCCGCCTTCGAATACGCGTTCAAGCCGAAGGAAGTGAAGTCCTACGCCAACTCGACAACGGCCTTTGACGACCTGCGCCTCGGCGACGGCGTTCGCGTCGATGCGGTGGTGTCGTCGCTGCCGAGTATTCGCGATGCCATCAAGGCCGGATATCCGATCAAGCAGGTCGGCGATCCGGTCTTCTATGAGCCATTGGCCGTTGCCATCGAGCACGGTGACAAGGAGCTGAACGACAAGATCGCCGAAGCGATCAAGTCGATGCAGACCGATGGCACGCTGAGCAAGCTCTCGGAAAAGTGGTACGGCGTCGACTACACGGTCGTGAAGTAGGCTTGTCTACGTCTGGCGGTCCGGGTTGGTCCGGATCGCCTTTTTGTCCAGAGGGACTAACATGCTCTATCCGGATACCGTTGACTCCGAAATTCTCGTCCACAAGCCTCCGTTCGTGGCGTCGGTTTTCGCAGCCGTCCTGGTCGTCTTCATGGCTTTCAATCTGACCGGGACAACGATGGGCGAACTGATGCGCCCGGTGATAGGCGAGCCGCTGGAGAGCGGCTTCTACGGACGTTTCGCCATTGCTCTTGTCGTGGCGGCGCTCTTCTGCCTGAACATCGTGCTCATCGGCTTCGCCAGTCTCAGGCTGCAGATCGCCATCGTCTGGATGGAGCTTCTGGTGTTGTTTCTCGCCTTCTTCCAGACCTTCCACCTAAGCCTGCCCTTTATCGAGGAGAAGCTGCCTTTCCTGATCGCGCAAGGCCTTGTGACGACCGTCTATGTCTCAGCCGTTTCGATCTTGATTGCCTCGCTCATCGCAATCCTTGGCGCGGTTGCGAAACTTTCGACCAACGGTTTCGCCTATGCGATCGCAAGCTTCTACACATCATTCTTCCGCGGGCTCCCGCTTCTGATGCAAGTCTATCTGATCTATCTGGGTCTACCCCAACTTGGCATCATCATCGATGCGGTTCCAGCCGGCATCCTGGCGCTTTCGCTCTGTTACGGCGCTTACATGACCGAAATCTTTCGATCGGGCATTCAAAGCATCGACCGCGGCCAGTGGGAAGCGTCGCGTTCCATTGGCTTTGGCTTCGGGCTTACCATGCGCAAGATCATCCTGCCGCAGGCGCTGCCCGTCATCATTCCGCCGACCGGCAACCAGTTCATCTCTATGTTGAAGGACAGTTCGCTCGTCTCCGTCATCGGTGTCTGGGAACTTATGTTCCTCGCCCGCACGCTTGGGCAAAAGAGCTTCCAGCACATGGAAATGCTCATATCCGCCGCCATGCTTTACTGGATCATGTCCATCTGCCTCGAACTCATCCAGTCCCGCATCGAACGTCATTACGCCAGGAGCAAGGTCCGATGAGTGCTGAGACTATCATCGACGTCAGGAACGTTTCCAAATGGTACGGTGCCTTTCAGGTCCTGACGGATATCAACCTGACGGTCCGCAAGGGCGAGCGCATCGTCGTCTGCGGCCCTTCCGGCTCCGGCAAGTCGACCCTCATCCGCTGTTTCAACCGCCTGGAGGCACACCAGGAGGGTGAGATTGTCGTCAACGGTATCAGCCTGCACAGCAAGATGCGCAATGTCTCCGAAGTGCGGCGCAACGTCGGCATGGTGTTCCAGCACTTCAATCTCTTCCCCCACATGACTGTGCTGATGAACTGCATGGTTGGGCCGATGTGGATCAACGGTGTTCCGGCAGCAGAGGCGCGGGCGCGGGCGTTGACGTTCCTGGAGCGGGTGCGTATCCCCGAACAGGCCAACAAGTACCCGGTGCAGCTTTCCGGCGGCCAGCAGCAGCGCGTGGCAATCGCACGCTCGCTTTGCATGCAACCGGCGGTGATGCTGTTCGACGAGCCGACCTCCGCACTCGACCCTGAAATGGTTTCGGAGGTTCTCGACACGATGACAAGTCTTGCCCGGGACGGCATGACGATGGTCTGCGTTACCCATGAAATGGGGTTTGCCCGAGCTGTTGCTGACCGGGTGATCTTTATGAATTCCGGTCAGATCGTCGAACAGGGGAGGCCGAAAGAGTTCTTCACTAACCCTCAGCATGAACGTACGAAGCTGTTTCTTAGCCAGATCCTCAAGCATTGAGCGTGAAATAGCATCGATCGATTCAACTCTACTCGACAGAAAGATGCCTGTTTTACATCGCACTTACATGCGCCAGAGGGTTTTCAGCAGCTACGTGATGACGGCACGCTGTGTGTGGGCATCACACCAAGTGGCCAGGATCGTTTTTCTCGCTCTGCCTGAGTTCAGGTGTGCTAAGAAAGACAATGAAGTCAGTACGCGACTGAAATACCCTGCTTCCGCCGAAGGCGACCCCTTGTACATCCGATGTTTTCATTTTTTGCTTCGGAATGTATCGGCTGAAAGAGCGCGGCGATTGGCCGGCTAGCTGATCTTCCGGGGACGCCCGCCCTTCGCGCCGTTGGCTCGGCTTGCCTCGATCTTCGCGGCGGACCGAGATTGCCCGCCTCGGCGCTGAGCCTCCATGAACTTCGCAGTTCCGAATATGCCCTTCATTAAACCGAGGATGGTGAAATCCACGTCTAAGGTTTCCCAATGCAAGCCAGTTTCGCCCAAAAGCTCGACTTCCGCCAACTGGGCAGGCGTTGCATTCTCCAGGCCTTGTATCGATCGGGCAGGCACCATGAAAGCTGCGCCGTTTGTGAAATCCACGACAATGCGGCTGGAAGGTTCATCGAAACGGACCGAAGATGGGATCGGGGCGCGTGCACGCTCTGCGTCCCCTTTCGAGGTAGCTTCTCGGTAGTGACGATCTTCAAAGATGACTTCACCCATGAATGCTCTCCCATTTTTCGATGAACAAGCGCTGGTTTGCCTGGACAATAGTGAGAGCCACGCTCAAATCTCGCTTTTTCATCCCCCGGTTCGATAATACGGTGAGATCGAGAATGTTGATACGGGCTTCACCGTCTCCGTAGACATGGGCGTGCGCGGGTTCGTGGTCATTTGTGTAAATGATAAAATCGCATGCCAGCGGCGCGGAGAACGGTGACCATGAATCAACATAACCTAACAACTTGGGTTATGCAAGATCTTTAGTCCTGGCCGCGGATCGCGTAACCTAAACAAGCAAAGCACGCGCCATCACGACGACCCGCAACGCGCTCCTGATCACGACCTAGACCCCAAGATCTTTCGCACCTTTTGCCAGACTTCATCGAGTGTCGCCATCACGGCCGAGCATGGCCGGCGCCCTGTCTCGGAGCAGGCGAATTCCTGGAAAATGGGTCTGGTCAGCCATTGATGTCTCCCGCAAACACAGCTGCGGGGAACGGTGCGCATGCTTCCGAGAGCCAGGATGCCGCCGGCAGTGATGAAGATTGAGCTGGCGATCATGCTCCGGTCGGGACGCTAGCGCCAAATAATGCTGCCCGCAATCACCGATGCCGGGATGGCGGCATACCGTAACGACGCTATTCCAGCGAGGGTAGCGATCCGCGTCGCCTGCACCAGCATCCAGTTCGCAACGGCGGCGTCCTGTCCGCTCGATCCGCCTGCCGAACTTTTGCCATGCCGCCGTTGATGAACCGCCACCATCGTCTCGCTCGGAAATGCATGTGAGGCGGCCTGTCGCTGTGAGCAGGTTTTCGAACTATCCCGCCCCTGCCTGAAGCCTGTTGCGTAGATCGTCGATCGTTTCGCGGAGGATATCTAGGGCCTTCGCGTCAAGCGCTACCGCATCGCCGATGCAATGCATGACATGATCGGCCTGCCCCTGCAGAGCGCGGCCTTTCTCCGTCAGGTGCAGAAGCACCTCGCGTTCGTCCCGGGGGTTGCGCGTTCTCGTGATGAACCCGGCAATGTTCAGGCGCTTGAGCAACGGCGTAAGCGTGCTGGAATCAAGGAAGAGATTGTTACCCAGCTCCTTGACGTTCTGCCCGTCGCGTTTCCAGAGCGACACCATGACCAGGTACTGCGGGTACGTCAGGCTCAGCTTGTCCAGCAACGGCCGGTAAAGCTGGGTGAATGCGTGGCTTGCGGAATAGAGGGAAAAGCAGAGCATTCCGGCGACCCCGGGATGGTCGTCTGGCTTCGTCATGGCGATCTCCTTTCCAAACAGATAAATCGTGCACGATTTATTTGCAAGCGGTTGACAACCACGTTTCGGCAGCATAATAGATTGGACACAAATGAATTGCACACAAATAAATAAGACCTAAACCGAGATCCGAACCACGAAGGAAGTCGTCATGTTCAAACTCGCCGCCACCGTTGCCTTTGCCGCCGCCCTCCTGTCCGGCAGTGCACTCGCCCAGCCTGCAAAGCCCACTGTCGTTCTCGTCCACGGCGCTTTCGCCGACTCCTCGAGCTGGAATGGTGTGACGAAGATCCTTCAGAAGGACGGTTACACAGTCGTTGCCGCGGCCAATCCCCTGCGCAGTGTCGCCGGCGATGCGGCCTATGTTTCCGACATCATCTCGAGCATCAAAGGATCTGTCGTCTTGGTCGGGCATTCCTACGGAGGCCAGGTGATCTCGACCGCTGCCAATGGCAAGGACAATGTCAAGTCGCTGGTCTATGTGGCAGCGTTTGCTCCGGAAGCAGGGGAAGCAGCTGCCGATCTCGCCGGTAAGTTCCCGGGCGGAACGCTTGGCCAAGCGCTCGCCGCTCCGGTCAAGCTGGCAGATCGCGGCGTCGATCTTTCCATCGACCAGGCGAAGTTTCATGACCAGTTCGCCCACGACGTTTCGATTGAGGATGCGGCATTGATGGCCGCCGGCCAGCGCCCGATCACTGAAGCCGCCTTGACGGAAAAGTCCGGTTCGCCAGCCTGGAAGACGCTGCCCTCCTACTTCATCTATGGGGACGGCGACAAGAACATCCCTGCGAAGGCACTCGGCTTCATGGCCGAACGGGCAGGCTCAAAGCACACTGTCGTGATCAATGGTGCATCCCATGTGGTGATGGTGTCGCAGCCCAAGGCAGTCGCGGACCTAATCGAAGAGGCTGCACAGTAATCTTTGCAAATTGCTGGTGATCAAAGGCCGCCATCCGGAAGGGTGGCGGCTTTGCCGTAAGAGCACGGCTCAACCAGTCACGTTCGCGAAAATCCATCGGTGTCAGGATGTGCGGCATGCCCAATCGCAACTCACCCAAATCTGCCAATTGCCGAACTCCGATGATGGCTTTAGCGGAATTGAGAGACGTTCCTGTCTCCGGCGGTCGCTGATTTTGTACCGCGACAGTACCGCTTCGCCGGCGGTTCAAATTAGTGCTTGCCAGCCAAAACGCGGATAATTATAGTCCGCGTTATGGCGCATATGACGGCAGGTGTGGAATACGGGCTGCATTGTCTCCTGTGGTTGGCAAGTTCGCCCGGAACGCCGCTGAGCAACCGCGACCTGGCGGATTTTCAGGGAATTTCCCCTAGTTTTCTGGCGAAGATATTTCCGAAGCTGGAAAAAGCGGGGATCGTATCAGCTTCCGAGGGTATCAAAGGGGGATATCTGCTCGCAAAGCAGCCTGGAAATATCACGGTTCTGGAGGTTGTTGATGCGATCGAAGGTAGGAAGCCCTTATTCGACTGTCAGGAGATCCGTGGTCGCTGCGCCGTATATCGGGAGCGGCCGCCGTCATGGGCAACGAAAGGCGTATGCGCAATCCACGCGGTGATGTTGCGCGCGGAAAAGGCCATGCGGGATTCCCTTGGAAGCGAGACGTTGGCCGACATTGCCGGCGACTTAAGCCGCAAGGCGCCGCCGGAATTTTCTGACGAAGTCCGTAAATGGCTTGCCGACAGGACGAAGGGCCGGACCCGAAGCGGTGCAATAGAAGACGGAGCATTGTCCTGACGGGCTGGAAAAGCGGACATGGGTTGCGGCTGGCAATTGCGGCCGGGCTGGCAGAGATGCGGCCGGCTCGGGAAGATGAGGATTTAGAGTGATGAAGGATATATTCATCTTGGCCGGCAACGGCACCCTTCACTCGTCGGCGCGTATTCGGTCGCAGTGCGGCAAGGTTAGCGCGCTGCGCATGGTAGCGCCTACAATCTGCCGGAGTTGATGAGATGGGCACCCCAGCTGTCGTTGCGGATAGTCCGCTGGTTCTTGTAGTCGATGATGACGAAAATGTTCGCAACTCCCTGCAGGAACTCATCGAATCGGTCGGCCTCGACGTCGCCTGTTTCCCTTCGCCCCGCGAACTGATGAGCGCCGGCCTTCCCGACCGGCCCGGGTGTCTGGTGCTCGACGTCCGCATGCCGGGCGCGAGTGGCCTCGATCTGCAGCACCAACTCTCGACGCGTGGGGTAACGAAACCCATCATCTTCCTCACGGGATACGGGGACATACCGATGACCGTGCAGGCCATGAAAGCCGGGGCCGTCGATTTCCTGACGAAACCCGTGCGCGACCAGACGCTGCTCGACGCCGTGATTGCCGGTATTCGGCGGGACGTGGAGCAAAGGGCACAGGCAGAAAACATCCACCAGCATTCCACCCGATTTGCGACCCTTACCCCACGCGAGCGGCAAGTTCTTCGAGAAGTGGCGCGCGGGCGCCTCAACAAGCAGATCGCTTTCGAACTCGGCATCAGCGAGATCACCGTGAAGCTCCACCGCAGCAATATGATGCGCAAGATGCGAACTACTTCCGTCGGAGAACTCATCCGTGCATGGGATTCACTGCCTTCCAGCCTGCGCGAGAAGCCGCAAGCGTGAGCTTGCGGCGGCGCCGTCGCGCCGCTTTACGTCCATTCTCATTTCTTAAAAAAATGTTTAGTCGCGGCGCACAGCGCCGCGCGATGTCGTACTTCACTTTTTCGCCAGATACGTGAAGACTGCGAATTCGCTACAAAACTTTGTGCAGCCGATCATGAGCTGAAGCCGTTGCTCTTAACGAACTGCGATTGCGGTGAACTCAGTCAGGGCGCATCCTAATCACCCGATCTATCATACCTGTACTCTGGGACTAGATGGCCGATGCATGGGTTCGATAGGCCGGCGGGCTGCCGTGATGCATTCTCCTGACCGGCCGAAAAGGCTCTAACTGGAGACGTAAGATGCGCGATATCATCAAAGCTCTCGCGCTCGCCGCAGCGGTGGGCACCATAGCTACCGCGTTCGCACAAGCAGCCGATTCCCAGGACAAGCCGACAATCGTGCTGGTGCATGGCGCGTTTGCGGAGTCGAGCGCGAACGACGTGATCGGTGCACTGGCGGTCAACACCGAAACAGCCAGCGGAAATGCGAATGTGACGGCCTCGGTCGACCTCGCCGCCGTCGCTCCGGAGGCAGGTGAATCCAGCGTAAGCCTTTCGGGAGAATTTCCCGGCAGCACGCTGGCCGACGCGTTAACGACGACTACGCTGCCGGAGGGCGGCAAGATCTCTACATTCGGCCGGACCGGTTCCACGATCAGTTTGCCGCCGATGTGCCCGAATACTCGGCGCGGCTGATGGCAGTTCCTCAACGTCCCGTGGCACAGGTCGCCGAACGGTCGGGCGTCGCCTCGTGGAAGACGCTGCCTTCCACGCAATTTGCGGTTCCGCAGATCGCAACATCCCGCCGGCGGCAATGAGATTTATGGCGAAGTGTGCGCTTACCTTGAAGACCCTTAGCATTCAGGGCGGGTCACATGCCCTGACGGTCTCGCATCCATCGCCTCGCTATCGAGGAAGCAGCCTCCGCGAAGTAACGCCGGTGCGCAACCCGCAAACCCGAATCAAGCTAAACTAGGAGATTGAACATGAAAATCGTCGTCATCGGAGGCACAGGCCTCATTGGATCGAAGACCGTTGAACGGCTTCGCAAGCGTGGCCACGAGGTGTTGGCTGCCTCTCCGAATTCGGGTGTAAACACAGTTACCGGAGAAGGCCTCGTCGAAGCGTTGGCCGGTGCGCAGGTCGTGATCGACCTGGCGAACTCGCCAAGCTTCGAAGAAAAGGTCGCCATGGAATTCTTCGAAGCGGCCGGCCGCAACCTCTTCGCTGCAGAAAAGACTGCAGGCGTTCGCCATCACGTAGCGCTGTCGGTCGTCGGTACCGACCGCATGCAGGCGATGGGGTATTTCCGCGCCAAGCTGCGGCAGGAGGAGCACATCCGGAATTCCGGCATTCCCTACACGATCGTCCACGCGACGCAGTTCTTCGAGTTCGTGGGGGCCATCGCTCAATCGGCGACCGAGGGAACGAATGTTCGCGCGCCCACGGGCGCTTTCCAGCCGATAGCAGCAGACAATGTCGCCGATGCCATGGCCGATGCCGCTCTGGCCGAGCCGGTGAACGGCGTAATCGAGATCGCCGGTCCGGAGCTAGCCCCTATGAACGAGTTCATCGCGCGTTACCTCAAGGCTACCAACGATCCGCGCACCCTCGTCGCTGACCCTAAGGCCTGTTATTTCGAGATCGAGATCAATGACCGGACACTGGTTCCGGACGACAGCGCCCGCCTCGGCGCGATCCACTTCGAGGATTGGCTACAGTCCCCCGCCGCCCAGAAGAAGTAAGCGCCCGCGCATATTCCATTTGGGTTCGCCGTCCCGGCAGACCTCTGCTCACCGACCCTAACCGCAGCCCTTGTCTGGCATCGACAACGCTATGGCTCCGGTGGCCGGCGCCATAGCGGTTCTAACCAACACCGAGATACCCGGCTGTGCCGACGAGCGCTGTCAGGAGGAATCCATGCGCATTGAAAAGCTCTATCCCATGACGTCGGCTGATGTTGATCGATGTCGCCGCGACGCTGCAGGCTGCTGCCCTGACGCTTTCCAATCCGGGGATCGAATTGGCCGTCGTCAGCGAGGAAGGCGGCAAGGCGGCGGGGGTGCTCAGCAAATCCGATCTCATTCGCTGATGAGTCGCAACATCATTTCCTGCAGCTCGGGCGACGATTTGCAGGCCGCATGGCAGGTCATGATGGAAAACCGCATCCAGAACATGCCGGTCCTCGGCAACGATGCGAAACCGCTCGGTGTCCTGGATATCCGCGACGCGCTGAGAGTGCTGCTCTTCGAGCAGGAACAACTGCAGGAACATATGTTGGCGAACTACATCGCTGGCATTGGTTACTAATCGCCGGATCTTGGGACGATCGTCATGTTTCAAGCATATCTGATTGAAATCGCCGCTGCGCCGCTGGCATGGCTGATCATTCTTGGCCTGACCGGAATAGCCGTGTGGAAATTCATCGGTCCGACGCGCTCCAATCTGCGGCTTGTGGTGCAGATCATCTTCTTTACGGCCATGACTTCCGTCATCGTTCTCGCAGATATTCCGCTTGGTCAATCGCAAGGCCTGGGTATTGGCGACGAGCAGGCGGCTTTCATCGTCTTCGCCCAGTTGCTGTGGTGGCTCCATCTCTCTTGGGCCGTCATCGGGTTCGTGCGGATCTATCTGGTTCTGGAAGGTAGGCCACGCGAGGCCCGTTTGCTGCAGGATATCGTCGTCGGCGCGGTTTACATGTGCGTCACGCTCGCCGCCCTCGCTTTCGTTTTCGGCGCCCCTGTTGGAACGCTGATTGCGACTTCCGGCGTCATAGCCATTGCGCTCGGCCTTGCTCTTCAGAACACACTCGGCGACGTATTTTCCGGTGTCGCTCTCAATCTCGGGCACACCTATGTGCTGGGCGACTGGATCCTCCTTGAGGACGGCACGGAAGGACGCGTCATTGCAAGTACCTGGCGCTCGACGCAGATTCTAACGGGCGCCAACAATATCGTGGTCCTGCCCAACAGCGTCCTTGCGAAGCTAAAGCTGACTAATGTCAGCCGGCCGGATGAGACGCATCTTCTCAAGATGACGGTGCGGGTGGTACCGACGCACGCTCCTTCGATTATCGAGGAGGCCATGCTGACGGTTCTGGCGGGCTGCAATTCCATCATGCGGGAGCCGCCGCCCTTGGTTTCGCTGAGCGGCGTGGATGCAACCGCGCTGGAAATTCATCTGTTTTTCCGGGTGAGCAATCCGATGCTGAGGATGAAGGCGCAAAACGAGGTGATCGACCGCTTCTACCGACATTGCCGATCCGCCGGTATCCAGCTTGCGATGCCGCCCATGGCCACCATCAATGGAACCCCGTCGAATGAAACAGCCAGGCCACCTGATGTGACGCTGCAGGAGGTCATCGATGAAAATCCAATCTTCTCCGGACTGACGCGATCCGAAAGAGAAAAATTGGCCCAATCGGGCATAGAGCGTGAATATCGCAAGGGGGATGTCATCGTCTCCCAAGGACAGTCGCTGCCCTCGATGACGATTATCCGCACCGGCGTCGTATCGATGCAGCATGACCAGCAGGAAAAGCGGCGCCTTTCGGCGGGCGACTTCTTTGGTGAAACCGGGCTCCTCGCGGGAATGCACGAAGCTTACACGCTGCAAGCGCTGACGCGGATCGCCGCCTACGAGATCGACCAGAAGAGTTTCGCGCGCCTGATCGCCGACCGTCCGGCGATTGCCGAGGAGGTCGCGGCGATGCTATCCGCATGTTCCGGCGACAACAGCCAGCTTCCGATGGCAGCGGCAAAACACGAACGGAGCGCCTCCGCTTTCTTGAAGTCGATCCGGACGATCTTCAGCACCTGAATGTCGGCCGCAGGCCGAAAACCATCGAAAACACCAAAGAAGGACGAGACCATGGGCGTGAAACTCTTTTACGCGCCGGGCGCCTGCAGCCTGGCGAGCCACATCTGCCTGATCGAGGGAAACATGCAGTTCGAAGCCGAACGTGTCGATTTGAAAACGAAGATTACCGCGTCGGGGGATGATTTTCGCGCGGTGACCGCCAAGGGATATGTGCCGGCGCTGATGCTCGACAGTGGCGAAGTCGTCACCGAAAATGTTGCGGTGTTGGCTTATCTAGCGGGAGAACTGCCGGCGCTCGACGTCAGCGGCGAGTTGGGCCGTACCCGGCTTATCGAGGTGCTAGCCTATCTCTCCACGGAAATCCACAAGAGCTTCGAATCCTTATTTCTGGGTGCCAACACGAAGGAACACGCCAAAACTAGCGCCTCCATCACCTATCGCCTTCAGTATCTCGCCGACCATATGCGTGACGAATACCTGTTCGGCGATCATCCGAGCGTGGCCGATTTCTATCTGTTCGTGATGATGAGCTGGGCCAAGATCTTCGGCGTCGAAATCCCGGCGCCGCTGCTTGCGCTCGATAGGCGCCTGCTGGCGCGGCCTTCGGTCCAGGCCGCGTTGAGGAGTGAAGGGCTCGCCACCTGACAACCGCCCGCGTCTCTCCAGACAGGCCTTTTAGGCTCCGCCGCGTCAGCGGCGGACGTCTGTCCGGCGCTCATAGTGGGTACGCCTCAGCCGCGTTTAAGGCCAAAATTGCCTTGCGAATCTTCGCCCTATCCTTCGGAACAGGTGTTTTTGTCGCAAGCTCCCATATACCTTTCTCATAAAATAGGCCGTAGTGCTGTCTCGCTCTAAGACGCACCATGGCAATTCCTAGTGCAATGGGGTCGGGTTGAGGCATGTCGAACTCCGCCGGAACGTCGGGGATGGATAGTAGTGGTGGATCGCAAGGCCCACCCGATATCGATGCCGTACAGGCGGCGAAGCTGGTCGAGCGGATCACCGGCAATGCCTGGGCCGCCGATGCCGCGGGCAAACTTATCTATGTGACACCGGCCGCGCTCGCCTTTTTCGGCGCAAGCCCGGAAAGCCTCAATTCGCAGCCGGATAAGAATAGGTTCGACTGGAGTCGGGTCATCCACCCGGAAGATTACGATGCAGCCGCTGTCGCATGGCGCCGGTGCTTGCAGACGGGCGAGCAATACACTGTCGAGCACCGAACGCTGCGTGCGACCGGAATCTATGGCTGGGTGCGCAGCACCGGGCAGCCGATCCGTGACGGGGAGGGCGCAATCGCCGGATGGTGCGGCACGCTAATCGACATCGCCCTCCCCGAAGACACCGATAGCCCGCATGCCGGTCGACCCGCTCGGGACCCCCTTTTGTCGATGGACACGGTACATCCGCACGACAGGCTAACCGACGAGCAGGCGGCTGCGCGAGCCTTCTTTCACGGCATCCCCCAGATCAGAAGCTACCGCCAGCTTCAGGCGGATAGCAGCTACGAGCGGGTTGCGTTTCGTGTGGAGCCGGATCACGGGATCAGCATCGAAGTCGATCCGGCTGTGGCACGCCAGGCCGAGTCCTGGATGACCGCAAGCTCGTTCGGTGAGACGGCTGATGCGGTCCAGGCCGCTCTTGCCATCGAAAAGCTCTATGGCGGCGCTTGGGCGATCGACGTCACCGGACAATTTACCTATGCAACTCCAGCGGTGCAGACCTCTATCGCGATGACGCTTGAGGATCTCAACCTTCTGCTGGATGGCAAATCCTTCCTGGAAGGCGGGCGTCAGGGCTGGCAGCGCGGCACGCATCCCGACGATAGCGAAAGAATGGGAGAGACAGTACGACACGCGCTCAGGACAGGCGAGCATTGGAACTTCGAATGCAGGATCCTGCGTGCCAACGGCGCTTATGTCTGGCACTGGGCTGCAGCCCGCCCGACGCGTGATAGGCAGGGACGTGTTACCGGGTGGTATGGAACTGCATTGGACATCGACGTGTATAAGAGAACCGAGGCTGCACTCCGCGAGCGCGAACGGCAACTGCAGCAGCTTATCGACACCGTGCCGGCGCTGATCTGGAGCGCGATGGCCAACGGAGCTCCGACCTATGTCAACAAACCCTTCACGGAAGTCACCGGGGCCACGCTCGAAGATATGATCGCGCCGGATCAATCGGCTTCGCTCGGCGTCGTTCACCCCGAGGACAGGGCGGCGGCGCGAGAGGCTTTCCTACATTCGGTCGCGACAGGCATCCCGTATATTCAAAGATACCGTCAACACCGTGCCGGCGGTGACTATCGCTGGACCGAGACGCGGGCCGAACCGCTGCGGGATGAATTGGGCACGATCGTCCAATGGTGTGGCGTGAGCTCCGACATCCACGACCTCATAACCACCCAGGAAGCGCTACGCGAGAGCGAGCAACACCTCCAGCAACTCGTCGAAACGCTGCCCGCGTTGGTCTACTGCGCCTTGCCGGATGGCAAGCCGATATATCGCAGCCAGCGGCTCCGCCAATATCTCGGTTTCAATCTCGAGGAAACGGATGGTCTCGGAAAATCCCGACTGGAAGGCACGCTCGACGCCGTGATCCATCCGCACGATCTAGCTGCCGTGAAGGAACGGTATGCCCATTCGCTAGCGACCGGCGAGCCCTATTTGCTACGACATCGCCTAAGGCGCTTTGACGGCGTGTACCGTTGGGTGGAGACCCGTGCTTCGGCAATGCGCAATGGTGACGGCGAAATCGTTCAGTGGAACGGCATCTGCCTGGATATCGACGATCAGGTCCAGACCCAAGAGGAGTTGAGCCGTGCCCAGGAAAATCTCGCCCGCTCAAGTCAGGCCGCCAGCCTGGCAGAATTATCAGCCTCAATCGCGCATGAGGTGAACCAGCCGCTTTCGGCAGTGATGAACTATTCCAGCGCCTGCCAGCGCTGGCTCACCGCCGAGCCGCCCAATATCGAACGCGCCCAGAAAACGCTCGATCGCATAGTTCATAGCGCCAATTCCGCAGCAGATGTCGTCAGCCGCATTCGCGCCCTCTTCAAGCAGTCGACGGATAAGCGTGACAGTTCCGAGCTTGGCGCCGTCGTCAGGCAGGCGCGTGACCTGCTTGCAGAGGAGGCGGGTCGGCGACGCATCAGGATGGATATCGAAGGCGAGAGCGGTCTCCGGCTCGTCCCATTCGACCGGGTGCAGATTCAGCAAGTGTTGGTCAATCTCATGCGCAACGGCATGGATGCGATGGCTTCCGTTTCGAACGACCGTGTTGTCCAGATCCGCGCCTTCCGGGCGGGGGATATGGTGCGCGTTGAGGTCAAGGACAGGGGGCGAGGCGTCCAGTTCCCCGACAAGATTTTCGAGCCGTTTTTTACAACCAAAGATCAGGGCATGGGCATGGGCCTCGCAATTTCCCGCTCGATCGTAGAATCGCATGGCGGTCAGTTATGGGCAGAAAAGAATGAACCGAGCGGCGCGAATTTCGTGTTCACCCTGCCGCTCGACGTGGCGAAGATGCCATGAACCAATAGCCTGCCATAGGGAGGAACGGTATGAACAAGTCTGTGGTAGCGCTCGTCGACGACGACCCGAGCGTGCTTGCTTCATTGGCGGAACTCCTGGAATCGGCGGGATACGAAACCCGCAGCTTCCTCTCGGGCGAGGCGTTGCTCGCTTCCGGGCTTAAGGGCGTTGACGTGTTGATTACCGATATCGGGATGCCCGGTACTGATGGATTCGAACTCCGAGATCTTGCCCGGCAGCAGAACCCGCAACTGCCGGTATTCCTGATCACGGGGCGCCATGAAATCGCCGATCAGGACCGCGCACGCTGCATTGACGGGTTTTTGCGAAAGCCTTTTGCAGGGCACACCCTGCTTGCGGCCGTTCGCGATGCCCTGGACGATCGACAGTGCTGATCAGAATCCACGCTTTGGCATAGCTCCGTCCGCCCGGGCATCGCGACTGTCTTATCAAACAACCAACCGGGTGGAGGGGGCGCAAATGTCTGTTTACATCGCCGGTCGCAGAGTTTCGCGTGGGAGCGCAACACGCTCAACGCGGCCGTCTGTTTTGATCAATCGCAATCACGCCCTATTTTCGGGACGCCCTTTTAAATGCCAGCTCAAGCAACACTGAATCCTCGCGTTCGTAAACGAACAAGCCAGCCTACCCTATTCTCTAGTGTAGCCTATCCTCTCCCTTGACCCCAATCGACTGCTCAGATGCCCCCCAATACACTCAGCCGCATGGGCCGTGCCCGGCACGTTCCAACCCCGCAGAACAGGAGCGCATCATGACGCAGGCAGAAGCAAATCCCCGTACGATGGGGCAGGAGGAGACAATCATGAGCTTGGATAACACCCTACGTGGCGGCCGATCGGCAACCGAAGAATTGGTTCCATCGCGCTACGCGGTGAAGGTCGGCGAAATTGAAGTGCTGGTGATCAGCGATGGAGTGCTACCCCTTCCAACCGCGATGTTGGGACACAATGCCGACCCGACGGAACGCGCCGCATGGCTGGACAATATGTTCCTGCCGCAGGAAGCTTTCGACTGGGCGCTGAACGCGGTGGTGGTGCGCAGCGGCGTGCAGGTGATCCTTATCGACGCCGGTCTGGGGCTGGATCCGGAATTGAACCTGCCGCGGGCCGGGCAATTGGTGAAGAGACTTGAGAGTGCCGGCATCGACCTCGGGTCCGTGACCGATGTCGTACTGACCCACATGCATATGGACCACGTTGGCGGGCTGCTCGTCGAAGGCGTCAAGGATCGGTTGCGTCCGGACCTGCGCATTCACGTTGCCGCCGCCGAGGTTAAGTTCTGGGAGGCGCCCGATTTCACGCATGTCAACATGCCTGCCGGCTTTCCGGATGCACTTCGTGCGGCCGCCAAACGGTTCGCCAAGGAATACCATGACCAGCTGCGGCTGTTCGATGAGGAACACCAGGTGGCTCCGGGCGTCGTCGTCTCTCGCACCGGCGGCCATACCCCCGGGCACAGCGTGGTCCGCGTTGCGTCCGGGAACGACCGGCTGATGTTCGCCGGCGACGCCGTGTTCGCGGTTGGCTTCGAGCACCCCGACTGGTTCAACGGCTTCGAGCACGATCCTGAGGAAGCTGCCCGTGTTAGGGTCCGGCTTTTGCGAGAGCTGGCGGCGACTGGGGAACTGCTGGTAGCTACTCATATGCCGTTCCCGTCGGTCGGGCACGTTGCGGTTGACGGCGACGCCTTTCGTTGGGTGCCGGTTTTCTGGGACTATTAACCGAATATTGACCTAGCCGCCAATCAAGCGACCGCATGCGATCGGACATCCTTGGAGATCGCGTGCGGTTCTTCGCGGCACGGTGCTGATGCGCCGCGCTCTCCCCAATTTTTTGCCCTGCAGCAGTCAGGAAGAGGTTGTGACATGATTGCCATGGAAGCACGCATCGTCGCCGGCACTTCGGTTCCGGGAACGCCGCTCGTCGGCCGAGCGATCGATTATGCGCGGGAGGCTTGTGAGCCCTATCTCTTCAATCACGTCATGCGATCCTGGCTGTTTGCCGCAAAGATCGCCGAGCTGCAGAACATAACGCACGACGCCGAGGTGCTCGCAGTCGGCACGCTGTTGCATGATATCACCCTGAATGAGCGATTTGCAGGGCCCCGCCGTTTCGAAGTGGAAGCCGCCGATCTGGCTCGAAAGTTCGCGACGGAAGCCGGACTCGATGGACGGCGTGCCCAGCTGATCTGGGACAGCGTCGCCCTCAACTCGACCCCCTCGATCGGGCTCTACAAGGAAGCGGAGATCGCACTTTGCACGGCAGGAATCTGCTTTGATGTTGTGGGCCTCAAATACAGCCTCATTCCCTCGTCCGAAGTGCGGGCGATCATTGCCGAGTTTCCCCGGCTTGGGATGAAGAAAAAAATGACCGCATGTTTTTGCCACATCGCCAAAACGCAGCCCGAAACCACCTACGACAATTTTGTCCGGGATTTCGGCGAGCGCCTGGTTCCCGGTTACAGTGTCCCTTCCTCGGTCGATCTCATCGCCGAAGCCCCCTTCGCTGAATGATGCAGCGATATCGGCTATCATTGATGCCGATGCTAAAAACCGGCAGGGGCGTAGCAGGCGCCTCAAAGGCCCAGAGTTGATGTGGCCTCTCGTCTCCTGCTTCTCCGCACGTTTGAGTAGTCGCCACCACAGATCGGACGACAGGAAAATCTTGGAGTGCGTCGGCTTTACGGGGCAAAGCGGCGTGGCCACCTTCATCCTTCGTGCACAGCCGTTTAGCGTGAAGGGTCGCGCAGGATAGGCTCCAAATGTTCTCGTTTCGATTGACCGGTGGATCGAGGGCCATACCGCCCTAGGATCCACCGGTCAGTCAACCCAACGCCTTAGGTCGGATCCTAATCGCCGTAGGGATCAGTAGTCCCACCAAGCCGGGACCCAGCGATAAAGGTCGCCGGCGGCTGCCACACGACCGACCGACGGGAACGGCATGTGCGTCGACACCAGCCAAGATCCGGTTTCCGCCAGCTCTTTCATAAGACGGAGCCGGACGCGGGTTGCTTCCTCTGGGTCGTGTTCAAAGCCGTTATGCCACTCAGGATGGTCGAAGGAAACCGGGAATAGGGCGTCGCCCCCGAACATAAGCCGTTCGCCGCGAGACGAGATCCGGACCACGCTATGCCCTGGGGTGTGGCCGCCGGTGCGTGCGACAACCACCCCCGGCGCCACCTCGGACTGCTCATCAAAGGTGCGCAAATGACTGCCGAACATGTCCATGAACTCGAGCGACGCCTTGCGTGCCAGATCCGCAAGTGCCGGTGGCATGGCCGTAAGCGAGAAATCGGGTGACTTCCAGAATTTGGCTTCTGCCGCGGACACATGGACGCGCAGATCTGCACGCATCCTCTCTTTCACGCCTTCGACGAGCAGCCCGCCAACATGGTCGAAGTGCATGTGCGTCAATACAACGTCGGTCACGGATTCAAGATCGACGCCGGCGGCTTCCAGACGATGGCCAAACTGTCCGGCTCGGGGGAAGTCGGGGTACTCTTCGCCGATACCGCTGTCGATGAGAATCGTCTGGTCGCCGCTACGTACCACCACGGCGTTCAACGCCCAGTCAAAGGCTTCCTTCGATAGAAACCTTTCGTCTAGCCACGCTCCACGTTCGGCTGGGTTGGCATTGGTGGCCATTGACTCGGCTGGAGGTGTCAGCATCCCATCGCTGATAACCACCACTTCGATCTCACCCACCTGAACCGCGTAGCGTGACGGAACCAGTTCGTCCGGCGTCGGTCTTTCCTGCTGGATGATTTTTCGGGGGCTGATTTCTGCTTTCGACATATGCGCTCCTGTTTTCGCAATTCATACGTGCCGGTCGGGCTACATCAGGGAATCTAGTTTGGAGCGTTTTAGCAGTCGACCTACACATGAGTATGGGGCGGTCACGCTCATCCCGCCCGGACTCAAGGAACACAGCCAGGTCTCCTGGTTTGCGTCCGAAATCTCATAATCTTCCGACCGGAACCGGAGCGGAACCGCGGCGTAGTCTCGCCTCCTCGTGCATGTTGATGGATGTCGATACGAGAACGCGGGTGACCAGCGATGTAGGAAAACGGACCTAGGAAGATTCGTTTTTTGAGGATCGATACGGACGATCAATCGTCGGCGCGGAAGGACTGCTCCGGAGATAACGCGGCGGCTCAATGCCGACGGATGCCCGTTCTCGTTCAGGTCTTCGGCGTGGGCAACTCTATTCCCCCTGTTTCCGGCAGCCACCGTCGCGGCGAACTGCCAGCAACTCGTCGAGTCGCGAGGCAACCCAAATCACGGTCATCGACCCCTGCGCGAAGCGATAGCCGAACTCGAAGTCTTCTGTCTCAAGTCTAGCATGAACATGTCGGACAACGGCTGAAGCTACACAGCCGCAGTGATCACCCGTCTTCGTGACCGCTGCAATCGGTCCCTGACCGCGCTGCCAAACCGCGGAGATACTGGCATGATCAGTTCAATCGCTCATCTTCGCCGGAATTTCCTCGCCCGGTACTGGGGTAATGTCGGGCGCTTCTTCCGGGACATCATCAGGTCCCGGCTCCTCAATTGGGCGATCTGGGTCGGGCAGCGAATCGGGCGGAGTATCTGGTGGAACTTCCTCGGGCCTTTTCGGGTCTCTGGGGCCTGGGACGGTAACAACCTGGGGCTCCGAGGGCGTCAGGCCTGCCGGGCCGGGCATCGGAATTGGTTCAGTAGGTTTCGTGCTCACGATGGACTCCTCCTCAGGAGGGCAACTGATACCGCGCCGTTTTTGTTCCGCAAGCAGGGAGGCGAGGCATGAGCGCCGACCCCGCTTCATGCTCGATGGCCACACCATGTGCGTCGGGCTCGCATTGAGGCCATGCCAAGGTGCCGTCGGGCTCATATTGCGTCGTCCACCGCCATACGCTCGGCAAGCATCTTGCGCAGTATCCTAGTCGAGCTCAACCCGGATTACGCGGATGTCGCGGTTCGCGCGTAGCGAAAGCGCGCCCATAAACCTGACGAAGAACCAGCATGAGAAATCTTTCCCATCCGTGCCGGTGGGACCAGAGAGGCCGCCATCGCAGCCCCTCTTTATGGTCATGTCACGGAGATACGCGGCCACCCCCAGACGTTCCCTTGAGCATCCACGGCAGAACCGCGGGCGCTTCAACAAGAATCCCCTTCTTCTTCGCAAACGCACAGAGCGTATCGCGCGCGACACTGATGGGCTTCAGCCCGTCGTGAGCCAGGTAGCACGTCTTCAAGGTCGCATCGTGGATAACATCCTGATCTCCTTCGGACCACTCCTCAAGGAAGTCGATCGCGTCGGCCAGGTTGGTAATCTCGATGACCAGGTCCTTCCTTTCACTCAGGTAAACTGGTCGATCAAACATCTTCGTTTGCATTTCTACCTCACTGAACTGATTGTTTTTCAACAAGGAAAGCGCTTTGCGCTCGACGAAAATTTATTTTCGACGCCGCGCCAGTTCAAGAGGTCTAGCGCGTTTTTTCGCCAAATCTCGCCATCAGTGCCGCCAGACCCTCCTTGGCGCCTACGCCAAATACGGTCCCGACGCAATCACCATCCCTGACGCTTTGAACATCAAGGAAGACGTGCCTCATCAACATGAAGATGGACCATGATCGCCTCGGCCCACCCGTTTGCCAGCGGTCCGCGGCGAGCGCTCCTCGAAAGCCCGCCCCGTTCGCCGGCTTCGACGAGACGGCCGAACGGAAAACTATACTAGCAAGTTTATTGCGGACGTAGATTAGAGGGAAAACTCGCCGGGCCTGAGGCAAAAGCGAGGGATGCCACAGCTGTAATCATGATCTTCATCGGTAGTCTCCTAGGTTCGAACCTCCCGCCAAGGATTGCGGGAGACTTTGGCCTAGGACTATTGCGGAGACGGCGACATAAGGCAGGTGTCGTATTTCGACCGTTCCGCGATCCGCGACGCCTCCAGGTGGTTAGCGACTTGTTTCGAACACATTGGCCTCCTATACCTCGTCGTTGGCATTGCTATGAGCGCTGAATGATTCGCCGCTCGCAAATGCCTCGTCGCTTTAGACTTTTGACCACGGATGTACTGGCACTGGGCGATGATGAGGAAGGTCGGTGCGGTTTCGCCCCGGCCTTTTTTCATGGGAATTGATCTCAATTTGTTCCTACTCCGGACGAGCTAATTGAGCTTAGACATGCGCGGTATGTCCTGTGGATGTTCGCTGCTCGTTCTCGCGTTTTAGATTTAGCTTGAAGGCGCACCACCTAGTTTAGCGGGTGATTGGTGGTGTCGGCGCTGTTTCTGATCCGAATTCCGGTTCAAACGCCATGATGCCAAGCACGATCCCCACGAGAATGCAGAGCAGCACGATGAAGATGAGGCCGGATTTGTCCATCGCTCACTTCAGGCTCAGAATGCGAGCAATTCGTGGCAGAGCGTGATCAGAGCAGGGCGTCCGCTTCCAGATCCAGCGCCATGGTAGTGGTGACCTTTGCCTCGCGCCGAGAGGTGGATGAATCCCGTAACAATTTCCGCAGGCAGGACAAACGGTAAGTCGCGTGGCCCATGACCACGAAGAACCGGGTCCATGCCCAGGCCTGCAACCAGTCCTCATTCTCTCCAGTGCAGGCGGCGCGCGCCACATGATTTTTGCCTGACGTTCAATTTCATCGGGGGAGCGGTGCGGTACTTTGCGGCAAGGGCCAGCGCGAGAGCCCGGAGGTTTGCGAGAATGTCTCGGTGCTCGTCGGCTGCTTGCGCCTGGGCGTTTAGCTCCGCCAGCAGGCGCTCATCATCGTCGGCCATTGGTGCCTCCATTAAGCGCTGGCCTTCCGATCCAGCGACAATCTCGGGAGCGTGCAAACTTTCAATTTTCTCGAAATCAGTATTGGAAGCTTCAACTTGGATCACAGGTCGAACCGCAGACTGATTTCGTGGCGGCTATGATGAAAACTATCATCAAGGCGTCGGCCGTCTGGTCGATCCTGACATGAACGATGTCTCCGCGCGCTGGAAAGCGCTCCGGTCCAGGAACAGTTGGCGAGTCAGGCACTCAACATCGCCAACGATGAGTCGAAGAGCATTTTTGCACTCTTCAGGTAGTCGAGTCGTCCGCGCCGAGACTGCCGTCTATGCCGAAGCGCCGTCGCGGATTGCCTCGAAGGAAGAGCCTTCTCAAATGCCTTGCGAGCACCGTAGGCTCACCAATCGCGGCAGCGATCACAGCAAAATCAGTAGGACCAAGGGAAACCGTAAAAGCGGCAGGCAAAGTGGCCGTACCGCCTGGCGCCGTCACTGAAACATCGGTTGAACCCGCGGCATTGGCCGGTGCGATGGCGGTGATCTGGGAATTGCTGACAACCACAATGCTGGCTGCTGCCACGCTGCCGAGCATCACGCTAGTCGTGCCAATGAGATGATTGCCGGTGATCGTGAGGGCTGTTCCACCCCTCGTGGAACCGGTTGCAGGAGAAATCCCCGTCAGGCTTGGTGGAGCAGGAGCGACAACAATTGTGTAGCTGGCCGAAGCCGAGCCTGAGGTTACAGCGGTCGCGGTAACGTTGATGGTGAAGGCACCATCTGCGGTTGGTGTTCCAGTGACCTTACCGGAAGCCTCGTCGATGATGAGGCCAGCTGGCAGCCCGGTAGCGCTGAACGTGATGGTGCCGACACCGCCGGCCGCGGAAATCGAACCATCGTTGTACGCGGCACCGACCACACCCGCGGTCAAGGCAGAGCCTTCAGCCGGTGTCAGGGATACAGGGAGTGGGGCCGCCGCGATCACGATGATATAGCTCGCGACGGCGACCCCCGAGGTTGCTCCAGTTGCAGTAACAGCAAGGGTGAACGTCCCAGCGGCCGTCGGCGTTCCGGTAATCTCACCGGTCTCAGGATGAATGGACAGGCCTGATGGCAGACCGGTGGCACCGTAGGTGATAGTGCCGGCACCACCAGACGCGGAGATCGAACCATCGTTGTACGCGGTGCCGACCACGCCCGCGGTCAACGCAGAGCCGTCGGCCGGTGTCAGGGATACAGGCGGTGGGGCCGCCGCGACGACGATGGTATAACTCACGCTGGCCGTGCCGGAGGTTGCTCCGGTTGCGGTAACAGCAACGGTGAACGTTCCATCGGCCGTCGGCGTTCCCGTGATCGCACCGGTCGCAGGATCAATGGACAGACCGGAGGGCAGACCGGTGGCACTGTACGTAATGGTTCCGGCACCACCGGTCGCGGAAATCGAACGATCGTTGTACGCGGCACCGACCAAGCCATTCGACAGGTTCGAGCCGTCGGGCGGCGTGAGGATCATCGAGGGAGCAACGTTCCAAGGTGTTCCACGGGTAAAAGCCAGATTGCTATTTCCTGCTATGTTGCTGATGGCATTTGCCAGAACATCAAGGCGAAGGGTGCCTGATCCGGATATATCGTCGACCCGGACGGTATAATGAACGTTGTCCGAGGTCTGGATTAACGCCAGCCTCCCGATAGCGGTGCCGGTCGATGTCAGCACCAGGTCGGAGCCGGTAAAACCCGTGACGGCTTCGGAGAACGTGACATCAAACGTCACGCTGACGGCGCCGGACGCAGGGTCGCCGATCACCCCGGTTGAAATAACCTCAGGTCGCATAGCTGCTGCTTCGACTATAAGCGTATAGGTCATCGCTTTCGAATGGGCACGCGCGTTAGCCGCCTGAACGGTGAAGGTGAAACTACCCGTTTCCGTCGGCGTTCCCGACAGTTCACCGGTATCGGCCAGCGTCACACCTGCGGGCAACGTGCCACTGGTCAGCGTATAGACAAAATCCAGATTGCCGCCCGTTGCGGCGATCGTCTGATTGAAGGCGACGCCGATTGTTGCGTTGACCAACGTCGCAGGCGAAATGGTAATTTCCTCAAAGCTGAAAGAAATCGAGCAATCCGACGTGATGGGATTGGTGTACCATGCAGCGCCCACAGCATGAATACCGCATCCGCTGGGCTCACGATATGTCGCGGCCGCATCCGGTGAGACGTTCCAGAATGCTATTATCCGCTCTTCGGAAACTTCCACAGGACTACTGATCGTCGTCTGGGGATCGTCATTGAAGGTGACATTGATAACACGGCCCGGGCCGTTGGATGACCAGGAAACCGTGTGGTCCTGGGCGGGCGCCGCAATCACCCGGACTGTCTGTGTAGCCTTTTGCGAGTCGTTGAAGTTGGCGTCTCCCATATGTTGGGCGCTCACCACGCAATCACCAGCATTCAGAAAAGTGACAACACCGTTGGAAACAGTGCATATGTCGCCGCTTTCCACCTTGACCTCGACAGGCACGCTCTGGCTTACGCGCATCGCGTGAGCGGTCACATCATATGTCTGACCGACAATTGCCTGCCTAGGTGGAATTGTGTCGAAATAGATGCTTTGGTCGGCCTTGGCGATATCGATGACAACGCCACTGCTGATGCCGGGCTCATGGTTCTCGTCCCCGGAGTAAACAGCGGTGATGATATGCTGGCCAGCGCCAAGCTCATTGGTGGTGATCGTTAGACTGGCCCCATTGCTGGTATCGAACGAAACTGTGCCAATCCTTGTATTTCCATCCATGAAGGCAATTTCGCCGTTCGGTTTGCCGCT
This sequence comes from Ensifer sp. Root31, assembly GCF_001424825.1. Lineage (NCBI taxonomy): Bacteria > Pseudomonadati > Pseudomonadota > Alphaproteobacteria > Hyphomicrobiales > Rhizobiaceae > Ensifer > Ensifer sp. Root31. Next base: position 50,095 of record NZ_LMCO01000020.1, read on the forward strand.
CGTCCCTATGACGAGCGCCTTAATTTCCACCGTCTGGCCGTAAACTCTGCCTTTCGGCAGTTCGTCCACCAAGACGATCGAAATTGCCTTTGTGATTGTCAGCGTCGCCGGCCTTGAATAGGCGCTCTCACCGTCCTTGCTGACGACAACGCGATATCGTGTGCCGGTTTCGCTGACGCGGACGGGCTTGAAGGTGTATGTACTCTCGATGGCACCTGGAATTGTCGAGAAATCATGCCCGTTGGTACTGACCTGCCATTGATAAGTCGCATCGCTAGCGCTGGTCGCGACGGAAAACGTGACGATTTGCCCGGCCGCTACCGTCAGGTCCTGGGGTTGCTGCGTGATAGCAGGAGGGGCGGCTTGCGCTGGCGAGCCGCACAATAGCATGAGCGTTACCAGCAGAAATACTGACCAGCCGCGTCTCAGAGTCTTCCACGCCTGTGCCGAATCCCAGCGCGCTCCATGGAGGCTTTGATTTTTAAAGAAAAAGGTCTCAGTCGGGATCATACGAATAAGAAGCTCAGTGGGAAATAAGAAGAAGCGCAGCCTTCATTGATGCACTTGAGTGGCCCCCGCGGAACGAACCGGCGCCACCAACGATCGCCACCATGGCAGGGGCCTGCCGCCGGCCGGCGATCGTCAACCCGGCAAGACCCGACGGCCTTGAAAGCCTGATAATGCTCGCAAGCCTACGAGGGGGCGTTCTTTCAACCTCCGTCGCCTTCGTCATCTCCGTCCGTCGCCACTAGAATTTTACGCCCAGACCAATCTTGACGGTCTGCTGGTCGACATCGACGTTGATGCCCTGCAGGTCTTTATCCCCGTAGTCGCTGTACCTGTATTCGGCGCGGCCGAAGATGTTGCTGGTGAAGGCGTAATCCAAACCGGCGCCGACCGTGTAGCCGTTGAACGTTGCTTCCTCTTTGCCCAATCCCGGCACATCGACATAGCCACGCGTCGCCGCCCAACCGGCTGTGGCATAGATGAGCGCGTGATCTAAGGCATAGCCAACGCGTCCCCGCACCGAGCCTGCCCAATCGGTGCCGAAATCTGCGCCGAAGATTTTCTGTTCGTTCCAGTTGTATTCGAGATCGCCTTCAACGCCGATGATGAGCCTATTGTCGAATTGATAATTATAGCCGGCGAACCCACCAAAGAGGCCGCCATTGGCATCTTCGGATCCGGCGATGCCGAAGCCGGAGAATTCACCATTGGCCCAACCGCCGCCGCCCTGAACACCGAGATATGCTCCCGACCACACAAAGGTCGACGCATCGACAGCAACAGACCGTGCGCTATTTTCGGGAGCTACATCAGCAGCCATTGCCGTAGATGCGGTGAGCACAAGAATGGCAGGTAGAAGGAATGTTCTCATGTGGTCGGCTCCGATTCCGTGCGAAACTATCGTTGAATTGACGGCCCGCCGGACTGGCAGGCAGCCATCGTGAATTAACGTCGCCGAGGAGCGACGTCCCGTGGTGATGGCAGCGTGAAGGCTTCCAGCCCGCGCCAATTGCGCCCAGACAATCAATATTCCGGAGCTGATGGTAAGTATGAAAAAGAGCGGCCGCGTAAATCTATCCCAGCGCGCAAACGGCACCGTTCAAAATAATCACATTACGCAAAAGTCAGCTGGCTGCCTGCGAGCGCATGCGGCAACTACCAACGTCCCCATTGGGAAGCTCGGTCGAACCAGTTTTGCGATTCGCTGATCCCGGCCATCCGATATCTTTGCGCTACGGCCGCCCGCGCCTCGCGCGGCGTGATGCCGTAAAGGCGCTGAAAAGCGCGCGTGAAATTGTGAGCGTAGGTAAAACCGTGTTCGAGACCGATTTCTCCAATGGATCTGTGTGCCTGAGCGGGATCGCGAAGGGCCCGGCGCGCCATTTCCAGGCGCCGCTCCTGAATATAGGAGGCAACGCCGCCATCTTTTGAAAAGAGATAGGCGAGCTTGCGCAATGACATCGTGAAGTGTGCTGCAATCTGAAAGGGCGACAGATCAGGATCCAGTGCATGAGCATCGATATAACGGCGGATCGTTGCCAGTTGCGCCCCGGCTATTCCGCGCATCGTATCTTCTCTCGGGACACCATTGAGGGTGGCGGCGACAAGTTCGAGCGTCGGCGCTACCAGCGTCGCCGCCTGCTTCTCGTCGAGTTGCGGCAATAGCCGGAAAAGGCTGTCGATGTGGTTGCGGAGCAACCCGACCATCGGCTCATGAGCCGCGAGGACTCGCATATTGTGGTCATCGGGGTTGATCAACAATCGCGCCAGCAGTGGGCGGGGGACGAAGAGAGTAAGATTGCAGAAATCGCTTGCTGATCCCGCATGGGCCTGCGCCGCGTCATGAACGATCATGTCTCCCGGCCCGGCGTAAGCTTCTTCTCGTCCGTCATGGCGTCGCCAATGACCATCGATGAAGAACTGTATTTCGAAGTGGTCGTAACCGTCCGCGCCGATGCGATAGTTGGAACGACTAAGTTTTTGGGCCACGCTAACACAGTGTGTAAGCAACAGGTCTCCGAGGCGAAATGTACAATGTGCGGTATGAAATTCATTTGCCTGGAAAATGTTGAAATCGTAGAGCGAACCGGCTGATTCTTCCCAGAATGCGAGAGCTTTCTTTAGAGGGATCGCGCGCGTATCCGTTTTGAACAAAAGCGTGGGATGCTCTTTTTTGGTCATCGCTCTTCCAGTTTCTCTCCACAGCAGCATCAGAATACGTCTTCATCAACATCCTAGGGTATCTGCGCGGCATTGCCCTACAAGTGTCTCACGGGTCTTGGAAAGAACCATTTGTAGGTCGCAGATCGATCATCTTACAAGTCCTGTCGATTGCCGAGTTTCCCCGTCAGCATTTGGCACGGATGATTATATGGCTCTGTTGCCAATTTTTCATTTTGGTTATGAAGTGCCAACTCATCCGCTTATTTCCTAACGACAGAGGAGAGTGCGAATGCCGTAAAGGTATCCCTTACGCCCGGAAGTTCAGAGATCAGTTGCCAGCTCTGGCGGATACGATCGGCGGGACTCTACCCGTACCAGCAGATCAAAATCGACCGCCATCACATCGCAACCGACGACCACCGGAATTTTTCGCAAAGCGTGGATGACCTCGCCACCCTTCATGCGATCCTGGCGGTAGACAAAAATCAATGCGGTGGTGATGTGGCTGTCGTTTCCGCCACCGTTAGTGACGATTGTATAATCCTTGATGAAGCCTTCGCGTTCAAGCCGTTCTATCCGAACGCGAACAGCATTTCGCGACAGATTGACTTTACCTGACAGTTCCGCATGAGAGGCACGCCCGTGGGATTGCAAGGCGCAAAGTACCCTTGAACCCGATTTGGGTAGGCTGTTTCGATTGTTGGAGCAAGTTTTAGGCTGATTACACAGTGCCTACAGTTGTCTTCTCGTGCGCTGGTGTCCGTGTCCGCGGCGCTCCGCACACGGTTCTTGAAGAGTTCTCGATCAGATGGATGCCACCGAGATCCAAGCGGTGGCGTAGACGATGGTCGGCATGGCACATGCTCATCGAAACTGAAATCGTAAAAAGAGCTGCAGCGCCTGAAGTTACGAGTTTTCCAACTCTTCCAGCAGCGTCAGCGAAAATCGCAGGCTGCTTGTGGTGCGAGACGCGGTGCCTCATGGCCATTCCTACGGCATTTTACTGCTTGGGAGCAGCCGCGACCGCATAACCGGCGTCCTGCCATTCCGGAAACCCGCCAGCGAAATGGAAGATGTGCGTGTAGCCCCAAGCAACGGCCTTTGCGGATGCATATGCGGAATAGGGACAATGTTTGCCGTGACAATAGAAGGCAACGTCTGACTGCTTGCCCGCCACCTTGGCAAGGCTCTCCTTCGATAGATCAGTGACAAGGGACAGATTGATGGCCCCAGGAACATGGCCGTTGGCGTAGTCTGGCGGGGCCCGTACGTCGACGAAAGGCACCCCGCTGTCACGCAACACCTTGGCTTTCGCAGCGTCAACTTTCGTTGTGCCGTCCACAGTTACTTCGCCGTGGGTCATCCTCATGAACTGGACGTAGTCGTCCAGAGCGAGATCGGTCCCTGCGCCCTCGGGCACTCCTGCTTTCCGTAGGCCCTCCTGCACCCGTGCAATGTACGGTCTATGATAGTTGAACGCGATGCCGTACCAGTCCCACGCGCTTTCTTGGACCGTGAGCGGATCGTATGCGGCGGACAGGGCGATCTCGTTGTATTTGGCGATTGCGGCCTCAACGCCGTCGGTGCGGCCGAGGTGCCCAAGACTAGATACCAGCGTCGCGTAGTCCGCGTGGACGGCCGACTCTTGTTCCATCACCCGCTTCAGCGTGTTGACCGCATCTTCGTATTTTTCTTGACAGAAGAGTGAGATAGCCAGCATGCGAAGCGTTCCGGGTGCAAAACGGGGGTCGAGGCGCATAGCCAGGCGCGCTTGCTGTTCGGCCTCGTCGGCGTGCCCGGTCGCGTTGAGAATCCGCGCCTTGCTGATGTGGTTGTCCGGATCGTTCGGGGCAAGCTCCATCGCACGATCGATGGCGACGAACGCCTCGTCATAGCTTCCCTGCTGCGCAAGCAATTGGGATGAAATCGCGTAGGCAAGCGACGTCGGCTTCTCCATTGCTTTTGCCAGGTTTCTGTTCAGGCTCTCGTAGGCGTGCTCCCAGCCAGCACCTGCGGAAGAAAACCAGAACGAGAGGCTAATTCTCCAGTTGGCTGCGGCGAGCGATGCGTAGGCGCGGCTATAGTCCGGATCGAGCTCTATCGCCTTCTCGAAGAGAGCAATCGCCTTCAGGGTCTCTTCTTCGTTGTCATGGCGAAGATGATCCCATCCTCGGAGCAATGCATCGTAGGCTTGCGGGTTGCTGGTTTCCGCTTCGCGCGCCGTGACCTGTTCCGCACTCGTCAGCTTCACCGCGAGCGCGGCCACGATCTGGCTGATGACCTTGTCCTGCAGCCCGAAGACCCCCTTTATTTCACCATCGTAGCGATCGGCCCAAAGGTGATGTCCGCCGACGGCATCGATCAGTTGGGCATTGACTCGAACCTGATTTCCGTCGCGACGTACGCTGCCCTCCAAGACGTATCTGACGCCCAGATCTTCGGCTACCTGCTGCACGTTCGCGGGTTTGCCTTTATAGGCGAAGGTGGTGTTCCGCGAGATGACGAAGATGCCGGACAGCTTCGATAGGTCTGTGATCAAGTCTTCCGTCATTCCGTCTGCGAAATAGGCCTGCTCGGGATCGGAGCTGAGATTATCGAACGGAAGGACCGCTATCGACGGCTTGTCGGGGAGGGGAAGCGCCATCCGAGCGACTGACGCAGTTCCGACACTGGTCTTCCAGGGGCTTATCCATAAAACAGGGGTCGCCACTAAAAGAACCAGGGCAACCGCGGCGGTAATGCCCCGATTGCGATGGCGCTGGTTCTTGAACCACCAACTGCGCGTATTTCCATCAAATTTGACGCGATAGACACGCACGGGTCGCGCAATGTTTTTCACATGCTGCTCGCCCATAAATTCCAGTGGCAGCTCGAGCTTGCCTTGCAAGTGATCGAAAGCCGTGCCGGATACAAAAAGCCCTCCTGGCTCACATAGTTGCTCCAGGCGAGCAGCGATGTTTACGCCATCGCCCAGCAGATCATCCGCATCCACCACGACGTCGCCGAGATTAACGCCCATGCGGAAGAGCAGGCGGTGGTCGCCCGGGATATCCGCTTGGCGTGCTGCGACTTGCCTCTGGAAATCCACGGCACAAAGGACAGCATCCACGACCGAACCAAATTCCGCGATCGCCCCATCGCCCATGAGCTTCACGATCCGTCCGTGATATTCCGCCAGCAACGGGTCGAATACTTCGGCGCGCAACGCTTTCATCGCGGCCAGCGTACTGGCCTCGCTAGCTTCGATAAGGCGCGAATAACCAACAATATCGACGGCGAGAATTGCGACCAGCCGCCGCTCGGCATGATCTGCTCCCATGGCCACTCTCTCCAGAAAGACGAAGAAAGCCCCGCTGTTGGGTCTGGTCCCAGACGGAAACTTCTCAGCCTCCCAGTCGAGCGAAGTCTACTCCCGATTCATCGTTCGTGCGATAGCCATTGCCTGCCGCGGGGCCGGGGACATGTCTGCGCGTCCGGCCGATTGTGAAGTCGCGATTCATCAAGATCGGTACCCTCGACAGCTGGCCATGGAGTGCGCGACCCGGGTCGTCATTCTTCGGCCGGACGGGAAGCTGGTCGGCGGGCGCAGAGGCGTGGAGCGACGGCGCGAAGGCCTGAGTTCCAGCGACGAATGGAAACGCAAGCGCCTGCATCCGCTCGTGTCCTACGGCGCGATCGGGGCCCGTCGTGCGCTTTCCGCGATATCTGGAAGTTCAGCTGTCAGTGCGATGATCTGACATTTGGATGTTGGCTTGTGCCATCAACCCGAAGAAATCTCCAAGCCCTTCTTTCAATAGAAGAGTCGGCGCAAAACGAGCTTCGCTTCGAGGCATTGCGAGGCACTATCTGCAAACGCACAGTCGATTTCTCGAATGTGCCTAAGGGCTTCTGCCCTTGCTCGTTCATTCACTTGATTGACGGATAACGTCTCAGATGTCCCATCCCTGTTCTCGACCGTGCACTCCGTTCCATAGCAGAACGTCGTTTGCGCCTGGGCGGCACCAAGTATCAAAACGGTGAGCATTATTCCCATGGCGGATCTTGATATGTTGATCACTGTCATCCCCATTTGATCGTTTCAAGACAGTTTTCTTCGGTCTTGAGAATACATCACCACGCCTTCGGCGGCCAAGGGCCGCCAATGGGAGTAAGCACGGACTCGACGCGAAGCTACCCGCCCATCCGCTTTGCTGATCGATGATCGCCAGGAACAAGTATCGGTGCAGGTCGGCAATATCATCGGGCATTCGTCGTTCGCTCGGATCGAGGTAGCCGAACACGATCGGCCATCAAGTGGGCTGGAGAGCGTAAGACGATATCGTATCTGCAAGGGCTCTCAGTTTGGCACTGATTTCGCGAGCCTGATGCTCAGTCAGTGCAAATTGGAGTGCAGATACGTCTGTGTTATCAGGATTGACGCTGAACTCGAGCCTAAGGAAGATGTCGGCTTCGTTGTTGATCAGCGTTGCGGCCTTCCAGCCGACGACCGGTGATACTCTGACGCTGCCGCGCCCGTCCTTGTTCCAACCATTCATCGTGTTGCAAACCTCCGGCTGAGGAAGTCAGATTAAAGCAAAACAATGACAGGTTGTCGACTGCCGCCACGAATTCACGATAAGGCAGGCTGATGCTCTGGCAGCCTGGCCGCACCGCTCGTTGCCACTTGGACGTTTTGTCGCTCACCGCGGTGCCTTCGGATTCTACAGCGCGCAATCAAAAGTTGTTTCCCTCGTCGGCTCCGCTTCTCAGCCCTTAAGAAAGAAATTGATGCGTCACCCAGCGAACGTTGAAACTTACACTGCGCAATCTGGAGCGTAACGGCTTCGTCCATTATTTTCCCGAAGTGCCGCCGCGTGTCGAATATGAGCTGACCGAGATTGGCCGCGGGGCTTTGCGCGCCCTTGAAAGGTTCAACTTTTGGGTTCGTGATAATCTGCACACCATCCAGGATTCCGTCGCGCTTACGACGATACCAAGTAGTTAACCCGCTTGCGGGCAGCTTTCTCGCTGTGGGCGTGTATCTCCACGCCATGAACCATCGGGCACGAGTGCTTGTCGACGCCCAGTGCAGCAATCTGGGAGTAGGCTGTCAGACGTAGCGAACCGCTTCGGCCCTCGTGCTGGCCCGTTTGGACAGCCAGAAGTAAACACGGAGATAGATCGTCACGCCGAGGTGGAAAGGACAGCGGTGGCGAGTACCTCCAGACGTATTCCGTCGGAAAGAAGATCGACGACGACGGTGGCACGGATCGGGTAGGGCGCTGAGAAAAACTGCCGATAGACCCGATTCATGCCGGCTGCGTCGGCCTTGTCTGTGAGATAGGCCTGGATCTGCACGACATCGGCAAGCGTGCCCCCGGCCGCCTCGAGCGCCTGCTGCAGATTGAGGAACACCTGGCGCGCCTGCGTTTCGATGTCGCCGGTGATCAGTTCGCCCGTCGTCGGGTTTTTCGCAATATGGGCGGAGCGCACGATAGGGCCCGACTTGACCGTGGCGCTCAAAGGCGCCTTTGACGCAGCGATGCCGGTTTCGACTTTCTCAAACACAATCCGCTCCCTTATGTCTTGTTGCTGAGAACGGCGTGGGCGAGGATTTCGATGCGAAGGCCTTCAGAAAGTAGCTCCTTCACCACCACGGTCGCACGTACCGGATAGGGCTCCCTGAAGAACTCGGCGTAAACTTTGTTCATGCCGGATGCATCCGATCTTTCAATGAGGAAAACCTGAACCTGCACCACATCGGCCAGTGTGCCGCCTGCGGCACGGATCGCGATGTCGAGATTTCCCAGTGTTCGGCGCGTCTGGGTTTCAATGTCGCCGGTGACGAGGTCGCCGTTCACCGGGTCCTCCGATATGTGGACCGACCAGACGAGATTGCCGGCACGCACGACTTCGCTGATTGGCACGTCGCAAGGGTCTGATCCGGTATCGATGGCTTCAAACATTTTGTTCTCCAAGGAAGTAAGGCTCCTCATTCGGGTCGCGCTTCGAAGCGGGTCACGAACTTCGTGTTGAGATAGCCGTCGAAGGTTTCAACTCCGCCTTCGCTACCATAGCCGCTGTCGTTGATGCCACCGAAAGGCGTTTCGGGTAACGCCAGACCGAAGTGATTGATGCTGACCATCCCGGCGGCAAGCGCTTGCGCTGTGTGCCGGGCTCGACTGCTCGAAGCGGTGAACACGTACGAAGCCAGGCCAAAAGAAAGGCTGTTGGCGCGGCGGATCACGTCTTCAAAACCAGAAAACGGTGTGACGATCGCAATTGGACCGAAGGGCTCCTCGTTCATCAGTTGCAGAGCCTCACAGCCGCCGGCGACGACCGTTGGTGCATAGAAGAAGCCGGTATTGCCGATGCGACTGCCGCCGGTCACGATCTCGGCCCCCCGGTCGCGAGCATCCTGTACGAAGCCTTCCATGGCCGTCACCCGGCGGGCGTGGCAGAGCGGTCCCATCTGCACCCCTTCGTCAAAGCCATTGCCAACCTTCGTTGCGGCCACCTTGTCGGCGAAGCGTGCAAGGAAACGGTCATACGCTGTTGCCTGAACGTAGAAGCGGGTCGGCGAGACGCAGACCTGTCCGGCATTGCGGACCTTTTGGACGGCAAGCGCGTCGGCAGAAGCTTCAATGTCGGCGTCGTCGAAGACGATTACGGGAGCGTGGCCGCCAAGCTCCATCGTCGACCGCTTCATGTGCCGGCCGGCGAGCGAAGCGAGCAGCTTGCCGACCTCGACAGAGCCCGTAAACGAAATCTTCTTCACCTCAGGGGCCGCCAGCAGCGTCTCGGAAATATGCGAAGACGATCCCCAGACAATGTTGAGGCAACCGTCCGGCAGTCCCGCCTCCTGCATGAGCCGGCCGATCGCGACCGTGGAGGAGGGCGATTCCGCCGGGCCTTTCAGGATGATCGTGCAGCCGCTAGCCAGGGCCGCCACGACCTTGCGTAGCGCCTGGCTGAAAGGGAAGTTCCAGGGGGTAAAGGCAATGCAGACGCCGACGGGCTCGCGGGTGACCACCTGTTGCACACGCGGATCGCGCGAAGGGACAAGGCGACCGTAAATGCGTCGCGCCTCCTCCGCGTGCCAATCGGCATGGTCGGCCGCGAATCGAATCTCTCCGATTGCTTCTGCAAGCGGTTTTCCCTGGTCCATCACCATGCTTCGGCCGATGTCTTCGACATGCTTGCGGGCGAGTTCGGCGAAGCGGCGCAGAACCTGTCCGCGGTCAAGCGGCGAGCGGTCTTTCCAGCTATCGAATGCACGCTGCGCGGAGGCGACGGCCGCCGCGAGATCGACGTCAGTAGCATGGGGCAAATGGCCGATGAGCGTACCGCTGGCAGGTTCGATGACCGCGTCCCGCCGCTCGGTCTCATAGATCCAGCGGCCGTCGATCAGCATGCCGAGCCGTTCATAACAATGTGGCGGACGGTTGGAGATGGCGATCTGCGGCATCACGCGATGTAGCCTTGGCTGCGCGCCCACGAAAGCGTGTCGTCGAGGGCCAGCTGCATGCGGGTCATGAGATCGTCGATCTGCATCTTAGAGATGATCATGGCCGGGCATAGGCTCACCATGTCGCCAAGACCGCGAGTAAGGACGCCGCGCTCGGTTGCGAACTTGCCGGCATGGTTGGCGACCTGCCAGGCGGGCGGAAAGTTCTCCTTCGTTCCCTTGTCCTTGACGAATTCGAGGCCGGCCACAAGACCAACACCGCGGGCCTCACCGATCAGCGGGTGTTCGCCAAGCTTGCGAATGCCCTGCTGGAAGCGCGAGCTGACGGCGCGGACGTGGGAGACTATGTCGGTTTCCTGGTAAATCGTCAGTGCCTCCAGCGCGACGGCGGCCGCGACTGGATGACCGCCATAGGTGAAGCCGTGCGAAAAGGTGCCGATCTTGCGGCTCTGGTCGACGAGGACGTCCGCGATCTTCGCGTTGATCATCAGCGCAGAGATCGGCATGTAGGCGGCCGAAAGCTGTTTTGCGCAACTGATCATGTCCGGGTTCAGTCCGTAGGTTTCTGACCCGAACATGTTGCCGGTACGCCCGAAACCGCAAATGACTTCGTCTGCGACCAGAAGGATATCGTACTTCTTCAGGACCGCCTGGAGCTTTTCGAAATAGGTCTTCGGCGGTGTGATCACTCCCCCAGACACCATGACCGGTTCGGCAAAGAACGCCGCCACCGTTTGCGGGCCCTCTTCAAGTATCATTGCCTCAAGGTTGCCGACTAGCCGGGTCGCAAAGTCCTCCTCGCTCTCGCCGGGTTCGGCAAACCGCCAGTAGTGCGGGCAGTCAGTGTGCAGGATATTGGCGATCGGCAGATCGAAATCGCGATGATTGAACGGCAGGCCCGTGAGGCTGGCGGTGGCGACCGTTACGCCATGGTAAGCCTTGCGGCGCGAAATGATCTTCTTCTTCTCAGGTCGTCCGACCGCATTGTTATAGTACCAGACAAGCTTGATCGCCGTGTCGTTTGCCTCGGAGCCGGAGCCGGCGAAGAAGACCTTCGACATCGCAACTGGGGCCATTTCAAGCAGCTTCTCGGCGAGACGGATGCCCGGTTCCGTCGATTTGTGGGCGAAGGAATGGTAAAATGGCATCGTCTTCAATTGCCGCGTCGCCGCTTCCACCAGTCGCTGCTCACTGAAACCGAGACCGGCGCAGAAGAGGCCCGCGAGACCTTCGATGTAGCGCTTGCCTTCATCATCGATCACGTAGATCCCTTCGCCGCCAGTGATTAGATGCGGCCCCACCTCCTGGTGAACCGCAAGGTTGGTGTAGGGATGGACGAGGTTTTGCCGGTCCAGGGCGTGGAGGGAATTGGGGCGGTCGTTCATGGCAAGCTCCAGGGTATGCTTGAATTGCTTGGCGATTGTCAGGCGATGACGTGCACGTCTTCGCTACGCCAGGTGACGTGGCACTCCGAGGCGCCGTCGAGTCTTCGTGCATCGACGCCGGGCACGCGCATGCGGATCGCTTGGGTGCCGAGCTTGCCGACGACCAGAAGGTTGTCGCCGTAGTTGATGGTGCTGTCGATCTTCATCGCCTGGCGCCCAGCCTCCGCCCGGACAGCGAGACGGATCATTTCCGGACGCAGCAGCAGCTCGGCCTTGGTGTTTCGGTCGCCACCTGCAGCCTTCGTGTCGACGACGCCGACTGGCGTCTCGAAACGGCCACCGCCAAGCGAAGTGGCGGCAATGATGTTGCTGTCGCCGATGAAGGAGGCGACGAAGCGGCTCTTCGGCGCGAAATAGATCTCGTTCGGAGTGCCGACCTGCTCGATGCGTCCCCCTTTGAAAACGGCGATCCGGTCCGACATGGTCATGGCCTCGGACTGATCGTGGGTGACATAGACCATGGTGACGCCGAGATCGCGGTGGATGCGCTTCAACTCCACCTGCATGTGCTCGCGCAGCGCCTTGTCGAGTGCGCCGAGCGGTTCGTCGAGCAGAATGACATCTGGCTGGAAGACGAGCGCCCGTGCAAGGGCTACGCGTTGTTGCTGGCCCCCGGATAGCTCGGAGGGGACACGTTTCTCGAAACCCTGCAGGCCGACCTTCGCCAGCGCCTCGCGCGACCGGCGGTCCTTCTCCGCCCTCTCCACGCCCCGCATGCGCAAGGGGAAGGCGACGTTGTCGGCAATCGTCATGTGCGGGAAGAGCGCGTAGTTCTGGAAGACCATACCGATGTTGCGCTTGTGCGGCGGTAGTTTGTCGATGGCACGCTCGCCGAGCCGGATTTCGCCGCTCGTCGGATGCTGGAAACCGGCAATCATCATCAGTGTGGTTGTTTTGCCGGAGCCTGAGGGTCCAAGGAAGGAGACAAATTCGCCGGCCTTGATGTCGAGCGACACGTCGTCGGCCGCCATATGCTTGCCGTCGTAGCTCTTGTTGACACTGCGGAGTGTGAGGGAACGGGCGTTCATGGCTTTGCTCCTTGATCAGGATGCCGCGGGAGCGGTGTTGGTGGCGCCGTTTTCGAGCGGCTGACGCGTGAAACCGGACCGGCGGCGCAGGAATTGCGGTGCAAGCCAGATTGAGATGCCAGCCAGAACAAGCAGGAAAAGGAATGAAGAGGCTGCCGAGATCGTCGGATCCGCCTCCTGGCGGACGGCATTGAACATCTGGCGCGGCAGGGTTGCCTTGTCGCGGCCGGAGATGAAGAGCGCGATAACGGCTTCATCGAAGGATGCGATAAAGGCAAAGAGGCCGGCAACCGTGAAGGCGGGACGCAAGATCGGAAAGGTGACCAGCCGGAACGTCGTGAAAGGCGATGCACCCAGGCTCATGGCGGCCCGTTCGACGGATTGGTCGAATCCTTTGAGCGCTGCGGTCAGGATCAACGTCGCCATGGGCATGGCGATGCAGCTATGGGCCAGGATGACGCCCAGGTAGCTCTGCACGAGGCGCAATTGACCGAAATACATGTAGTACCCGAGCGCCATGACGATGGTTGGCACGATCATTGGCAGCATGATCAAGAGATTGAACAATCCACGTCCGAGGAAAATGTGCCGCACGAGAGCAAAAGACGCGGGGATCGCAAGGCTGAGCGTCACGAAGACCGTACCGATGCCGATGATGACGCTGTTGACCAGCGGCTCTGTCCAGTTCGGGTCGGAGAAGAAATTGATGTAGTTCGCGAGCGTATAACCCGGCGGCGGGAAAGTCAGCGAGGCTGCCGAGCTGAACGACATAGGAATGACGATGAACATCGGCGCGGCAACGAAGACGGCGATGAGGAGCGCAAGGGCGCGGAGGAACGGGTTCATCGGCCGCCTCCTGCCCAAAGCCGGTCGAGACCGAAGAAACGGTTGTAAAGCGCGTAGACGGCAAGCGTGAGGCCGAGCAAGACGATGGAGATCGCCGAGCCGAGACCGAAATCGAGCGTCTGCTCGATCTGGTCGCCGATGATACCGGCGATCATCTGGTCGCGCGGGCTGCCGAGCAGGACAGGCATCACATAGAAGCCGAGGCAGGTGATAAAGACAAGCGTGCAGCCGTTGACGATGCCAGGTGCCGAGAGCGGTAGGTAGACCGCAACGAAGGCCCGAAGTGGGCTCGCACCGAGGCTTTCGGCAGCGCGGACATGGAGAGGATCGATGCGCTTCATGACCGAGAAAAGCGACATGGTCATAAAAGGGATGAGCGCATGGGTCATGGCAAGCGTTGCACTAAAGGTGGTGAAGAGCAGCTTGGGCGCCGGATCCCAACCGAGCCAGGTAAGGAGTGCTGTGACCGGTCCCTGGTTGCCGAGGATGACCATCCAGGCATAGGTGCGCACGAGATAACTCGTCCAGAATGACAGAGCGACCACGGTCAGCAGGAAGGTTGCGAAGCGTTTCGATCCGTTCGCGGCGGCATAAGCCAGAGGATAGGCGAAGAGAAGCGCAATGGCCGTGACAAGGAAGGCGGTCCTGAAGGTCTGGTAAATGACGGACGCAAACAGGCCCGAATGCAGGAGACGGCCGAAGTTCTGCAGGCCAAGAGCGGGCTGCGAGACGCTCATCCAGCCCACATAGGCAAGCGGTACCAGGAACAACCCCGCAAGGAAAACCGCTGCCGGGGCCATCAGCGGTATCGGCCCCTCCGCAATGGGCGAAAACGATCTCTGTTTCATGTCACTGCTCCCTCAGTACCCTAATCGGGAAAACCCGATCCTCATGCCGTACCTGTTTTCAGATCCTCCCGGTTCCGCTTGTTGCTGAACCGGGAGGTTTGGATCAAAGACCGACCCAGCTCTCGAAGCGGCTGCTCAGCTCGTCGATCTGGGCCGTCAGCTTGGCGCCGTCGAGCATGACAGCGCGGGCGAGGTGATCTGGATAGGTCGGCATGGTCTTGGCCACGTCAGCCGGAATGAAATCGAACGACTTCGGGTTCATCGGGCCATTCTGGTCGGCGATGCAGAACTTCGCGAGGCCCTCGGCATTCTGGCCGATATGGCTGATCAGCTTGAAGCCGTTTTCGGACCTCGGACTGTCCTTGGCGACGATCCAGCACGCCTGGTCGACGATCGCCTGATCCCAAACGATCTCGATCGGATCCTTGGAAGCCTTCTTGGCGCCGGCAGCATCGCTGTCCCAGAGGCCCGCCATGTCGACCTCGCCGTCGGTCAGGATCTGGCGGGCCTGCGGGCCTGCCGTCCACCAGACGCGAACGTTGTCCTTGACCTTGTCAAGCGAGGCGAAGGCGCGGTCGAGATCATAGGGGAAGAGTTGGTCGGGGGAGACACCATCGGCGAGGAGCGCGATGGCGAGAATGCGGGCGGCATGGCGCTGCAAACTGCGGTTTCCCGGGAACTTTTCGACATTGAAGAAATCGGTCCAACTCCTCAGGCCGTCCGGGTACTTCGCCTTGTTGTAAGCCAGCTGCGTGGCGAAGCCGTGGGTCGACAGGCCGTTTTCATAGATCGCGCCCTGCCACAGTTTCGAGGTGTCGACGTGGTCACCGAGCGTTTCCAAGAGGCCGGCGGCATTTGCACGAGCGACGTCTGCAACGCCGAGCGTGGTGACGTCGAACTCAAAGACGCCAGTCGTCTTCTGTGCTGCGAGCTTGGCAAACGAGATCGGCGAGACCGTGCGGATCTCGATACCGGTATCGGCTGTAAAGGGATCGAAGAGGAACTTCTTGACGGAGGCTTCCCAGTCGCCGCCCCAGGTGTTGACATAGAGTACATTTTCTTCAGCGCTTGCACGGCGCACGAAAGGTAATGCGAGCATTGCGGCCCCTAATAGGCCTGCACCGAGTACTGCGCGTCGCGAGACCGGCATTGCCGATGCTTTCTTGAACGTGTCCATTCGTTGTTCTCCTTAGTCGAACGGTCGTTGATTGCTGTTCCTCGTGGCCGCTCGCCTGCCGGCGGCGGCCCTTCTTTTGTTGGAGTCCGTTTCCGGATCGATCAGTCGGCGCGGAAGACCTCGCCATAGAGGCGCAGCCAGTTGTCTCTGAGGATCTTGTTTGCCTCTTGCTGGTTGAACCCGACGCGCTTGAGTGCGGGCGCCACGTCCTGAAGGTTTTCCGGCTTCAAGAGCCATTCCGGCTTCGGCACGGCGCCGGGAGTTGAAGCCGAACCCGCGCCGTACTGGACGGAGCGTGTCCAGCGGCCCTTGCGCATCCAGTCGTAGTCGCGCTGGCTGTGGTTGTGGGAAATGTCGGTACCGATGCCGACATGATCGATGCCGGCAATGTCGACCGTTCGCGCCACCATCTCGCACCAACCATCAACGCTCGCGCAGGCACTTTCGGGCGTAATGTTGCGGTAGGCGACGCAGCCGATGACGCCTCTGCGTTCCGCGAGTGCCTTGATCACCTTGTCGGACTTGTTGCGCTTGTGCGCAAAGAGCGAGTCCGCGTTGGCATGGGTGATGGCGACCGGTTTTTCGGACCATTCGATGGCGTCAAGCGTCGTGCGGTCGCCGACATGAGAAAGATCGACGAGCATGCCGACGCGGTTCATCTCGCGTACAACGTCCCTGCCAAATCGGGCGAGACCGCTGTCATTCTCCTCGTAGCAGGAGCCGCCAAGTTCGTTCTGGTTGTTATAGGTGAGCTGTACGACACGCACGCCGAGCTCGGCGAAGAATTCCACATAGGCGATGCGGTCTTCGAAGAGGTTGGAGTTCTGATAACCGAGCACGATCGCAACCTTGTTCTCGCGCCCGGCGCGCTCGATATCGGCGGCTGTGCGGGCAATCAGGATGATGTCGGCGTTTTCACGTTCCATGTCGCGCCAGCGAGCAAGGGAATCGAGCGACTCCATCGTCCCCTCCCAAAAGCCAAGTGTCGGCGTGACGGCGCTGTAGCCGCCACGTTTCAGGGCTTCGAAGGATTCGCGGTTGAAATGGCCGCATTGCAGAGCATCGATAAT
Organism: Ensifer sp. Root31; assembly: GCF_001424825.1. NCBI lineage: Bacteria > Pseudomonadati > Pseudomonadota > Alphaproteobacteria > Hyphomicrobiales > Rhizobiaceae > Ensifer > Ensifer sp. Root31. The sequence goes on from NZ_LMCO01000020.1 coordinate 66,626, forward strand.
CATGGTCATTCCGTTCAATGGTTGGCGGAAACGGCGCTATTGGGCGCGTCAGCGAGAAGCAACGAAAAGTCCGTCTCGTCCTCGTCCTGGCGGCCGATGACCTTGCCGTCGGCCTCAACGATGATCGGTCCGGCATGGCGGCGTGAAAGATAGGAGTCGGGTGCGAGCGCCTCTGCGGAGCGATGGTAGAGTTCCCACCAGAGCGCGGCGTCGACATCGACCCCGTCGCGGCGGATCTTGTCGAGCAGGGCGATTTCATCGGCATCAGTTGCGGGCGTGACGGCGATCGTCGCGCGATCGGCGCCAACAGCGACTATTGCCTTCAAGCCGAAGCGCTGCGCCAGCGCCTCGATGACCCGCAATTCGCCGATGTCCGCAGCGTTGCGCACGGTGACGATGCCACGGCCGCCGGTCTTCAGGATCTCGACCGCCAGCTCAAGGGCGGCATCGGCGGCAAGCCAGGCATGTTGGCCGCCGCAGTGAATGACAGGGTCATCCGATCCCTCGAGTGAAAGTGCGCTGGGGGTGGCCTTGCTGATCGTCTCAAGCGTTGCGGGCAAGCGGGCAAAGCCGCCGAGGGCGGCCGAGTAGACTGCGCAATCGCGAAGGGCCGGAACGAGCCCGCTTTCGATGCGCGTGACCTGGAGCAGGCGCTCAAACACCATGCGCATCTCGCGCAGGCTGACAGTCATGGAGGTCGCAAGATTAGACTGGCACGTGCTCACAGGTTTGGCTCCGCAGGATAAAACCACAACTCGTCGGCGCTCCCAGAAGCAATGTCTTCGGGAATGGGCGCGCCATGGAACAGAACGCCACGCAAGTTGCGATCGAGGAAGTCGCGTGTCTTGTCGATGCCGTGGATACCGACATTGAGAAGGCGGGTGATATGAGCTGGCGTGAAGGAGCCGCTCATGATGTCTGCATGGGGCGAATGCAGGCTGGTGCCGGCAAGGGCCTGGACACGGGTGACGATGGCCCTGTGCTGTGGATGGGCGAACAGGAAGCGGGCTGTGCTGAGGTTCGGGTCGGCCGCCGAGAGGTCGCGGTCAAGGGCTACGACGAGACGTGGCAGGTCGAGGCCGAGATTGACGACATTCTGACCGACCTCCGTTGCAAGGCCGCGGCGCGGTTCTTCGGCGGTCACGGACTTGTACCAGACGTAGCGCTCGGAGGCCGGAACCTCCAGATTAAGCTTGAAGGCCCAGGCGTAATCGTTGCGTATCAGGTCGCGCAGTCGGTGAACCGGCATTTCCGGTCGCCCCGTCAACTCCTCGTCGATGACCAGGCCGTCGACCAGGGCATCGGCCTCGTCGGGCACCAATTCGATCAGGAGCGAATGAAGAGTTTCCATGGCTTCCGCATGGACGCGCCCCTCAAGCGAGGCCGCAAGTTCTGCGAAGGGCTCGGCCTCAAAGCGGTTGCCCGCCTGCCAGCGTTGCAGAAGGTCGGCGACAGCGCGCCGGATGATCTGCAATTCTTCCGCAAGCACGTCGGAACGCGTGAAGTTTTCGTAGGCAGCACGATCCTGCGTGCGGAAGGTGATTGCCTTGTCGACGAGGGTCAGCAGCTTGGTGATCTGTGAGCCCGCGTCGTCGGGGAGTACAGCCTTAGCGCGCGCAATGGCCTCTTCGCGAATGAAAAGCCAGCGTTCGATCAGCCGCGGGTGGTTGTTGACGAATAGCATCAGGCCGAGTGCCGAGCCGTTGCCGACGCCGAGGAAGCGGCGAAGGTCCTTGGCCATGTCCGGCGCCTGCGGCGAACCGAGGCGGACAAGATGCTGCAACAGGTCCTGAGCGAAGACACGCATCATGTAGGCGCACAGCATCTGCGCAGCGAGCGACCAGCGCAGTGGGTGGTCCGCTTCATAGGCAAGGAAACTCTTCGTTCCAAACGTGCCGTTGCCGTCGAGACCGGTGTTGCGCATGAGATAGCAGGTCTGTGCAAGTTCAGCGACGTCTGGCTGCCGTCCCGCTGTCAACGCCTGGCGGGCACTCTCGAAGAAGCGACCGCTGCGATTGGAGCGGCACCATATGAGCGTGCCGGGTGTGGCGCGCCCCTCGTAAAGTTTGGGAAGCTCATTGCGCGTGGTCTCGAAATCGACCTGGCTCAGATCGCCCTCGATCAATGCGCCCATCATGTCCCAGGCCCGGCCGATGATCCGACCGGTGCGACCATGGGGCGAGGGCTCAAAAGAAAAGACGGGGAAGCTGAAGCGCCAGCTGCCAATATCGATGCGGTATTCGGCAACCCCGTTACCCTTCTCATCGATCTCGAAGCGCTTGCAAAGGATCTGCCAGCGACCGCGGATTGCGTGGCTGAGCAGCGCGCGCGATGCGCTGACGCGCGACGGCTGGATGGCGGCCAAGCGCTCAGGCGCCATCATTTCGCCGGCTGAACGCATAAGCCGCGCAATGCGGCACGCGTCCTGCGCCGGAGCAGGTCTTCTAAGGGCAGTCATTTATTGGTCTCCTCGCATGCGCCCCGAGCTCGCCGCCGCTGCCGCAACGACGATCCCAGCGCATTTTTCAGTATCAAAACCTTGGAACGGGCCCGAAAGGGCCAGTGCGCCGATGCACTCGCCCTGCGCGTCTAGGATGGGTGCGGCGACCGCCGAGACAGTGCGCGGGCCTTCGACTTCCGAAATGGCGTATCCCTGCTGGCGAACCAGCGTCATCATGTCATCGTCCGGGAGGCTGACGCCTTGCGCACGCAGTCGCTCAATGATTTCTGGGCGCGCGTGCGAGGCGAGCACGCGGCCGAAGGCTGTCCTATCGAGCCTGAGATGCGCACCAACCTTGAGGTCGGCGCGAAGAACGCCACGAGATTCCACCCGCCGAACGATAACGGCATCCCTGCCATCGAGGACTGCGAGCGAGGCCGTTTCACCGCTTTGCGTCACCATTTCCTCGAGAACGCCCGCAAAACGTGCGCCGAGATTGGACTGCTCCAACGCCATGGCCGCGTGGCTGACGACCCGCAGTGTCAGCCGGTAGCGGCCATCCTGTGTCTGTTCGATCCAGCCGGCCTCGACCAGCGTGACGAGGCGCTGATGGGCAGCGCCTCGGGCTTCTCCGAGCTGCTTGGCGATGTCGACCAGGCGCATCGGCTCTGCGGCGGCCGCGACACAGTCGAATGCAGTAAGTGTCTTCAGCACGGATGAAAGGGGGCGAACTGCCATTCGAAATTTCTTTCTTTTTCCTATTGTCCAACAATAGAAGACGGTGTATGTTTATGTTGGACGATAGATTGATATCTGTCAACTTGGGATTCCTGTGGCCGATGAAAAAATCTGCGCCCGGCCGCGCGCACTGAAATGACCAGGCCCTATTGGTTTGAATTCATGCCTGGCTTAGAAACCTGAGCATCAGGATCTCTCAAACGAACCACGATGCCGGTGAAGATCGACAAGAAGGACGCGCGGGGCATCGCGCAGGTGATGCGGCTTGGCTGGTTCAGAACAGTCCACTGCAATTCTCTTCCCAGCGCGATGGCCATGCATAGGGCCGCGTGTGTCCGCCAAAGGTCGGACATTCCAAGCTGCAGCTCGCGGACTGTGATTGCGACGCGAGCGGGGCCGCGTATCCCAGGTGCCCGGCCCAGACGGGTGACCATAAGTTTGTTATGGTTGAAGCATAGGTTCTGACCCATCACGGCCATGGGGACGACTAAGGTGAACGAAACGGAACTCAAGCTTGAGCTGTCGCCCGACGCGCTCGGGCGGATTAAGGCGTCGCCACTTTTGACAGGCAAGCCTAAAACCATGTCCCAGCGCTCGGTCTACTTCGACACCCCGGACCACAAATTGCGCGCGGCGGGATTTTCCTTGCGGATCCGCACGGTAGACGGAGTGCGGACGCAGACCGTCAAGGCAGACAACGCCAAGTTAGCCGGGCTTTTCGTGCGCCCTGAATGGGAGTTCACAATCTCCAGTGACCTGCCTGTTCTCGATCACTCGACGCCAATCAGATCGCTTCTGGAAGACGATGTCGACGCTCTGCAAGCCCGGTTCGATGTTCACGTCGAACGTCGAATGTGGTTGCTCTCGCGCGACGACGCCAAGATTGAAGCAGCGTTGGACATCGGGCGTGTTACTGTGGGCGATCGGGAAACCCGATTCTGCGAGCTGGAACTCGAGCTGAAGAACGGTTCCAGTTCCGCTCTGTTTGATCTTGCCCAGGAGCTGGACGGCTTCGCACCGGTTCGGATCGGCGTGCTGAGCAAGGCAGCGCGTGGCTACAAACTCCTTGGACCTGCCGTCAGTGTGTTCAAGGCGGAGCTCGTCCAACTGGATAAGCAGATCACAACGGCCGCCGCTTTTCAGCAGATCGCTCAGGCCTGCATCAAGCAATACAGGTTGAACGAAGCGGTCCTTCTTGCCGCCAGGGATGCCGAGGCACTGCACCAGGCTCGCGTGTCGCTGAGAAGACTGCGATCGGCGTTCTCCATATTCAAGGACGTCATCGCCGATGATCGATCCGAGCACCTTGGGAGTGAAGCGCGCTGGCTTGCCGGGGTTCTCGGACAGGCGCGAGACATCGATGTCCTCTTGGGCAAGACGGAGTTAGCGGTATTGCGCATTCGCCTGACCGAGGCGCGAGATTCCGCATATGACGAGGTGGAAGCAACGCTGGGCTCACAAAGGGTTAGGGCATTTATGCTGGGTCTTGCCGAATGGATTTCCAACGGTCCCTGGCTGGATGCCGCGGAAACGACGGATCTCAGGCAGGTGCCGGCCGTGGATTTTGCTTCCTCCGCGCTCGAGCGCCTGCGAAAGAAGATAAAGCGAGACGGACGGGCAATAGTCGTCATCGACGACGAAGAGCGCCACAAGGTGCGAAAGGATGCAAAGAAGTTGCGCTACGCGTCCGAGTTTTTCATGCTTCTTTTCCCAGGCAAACGGGGGCGACGACGTCATAAGCGGTTCATAACCATCCTCGGAGAGCTGCAGGACCAACTCGGCGCGTTGAACGACATGGCGGCTGGTTCACAACTTCTTGAAAGGATCGGGCTGGCCGGCGAACCGGCAACGGCATCCCTAATCGCGAAAGGCAACAAGAGGGGCCTGCTTGAGGCGGCCGAAGATGCGTACGTCGATCTTGTGGATGCGAAACGTTTCTGGCGATAGCCCCAACAACGCTCCAGGCCGCTTCCTTAAGGGCGACCTCGACCGGGCTGCCGACCGCGAGGTCAAGCTCGCGATCCGCGCGTCCCCGGTTGACCGAGATCTCGGCAAGTTTCCGCCGTCAGCGTCATGCGGACTTTCAGTTTCTTGCCGCCGATCTGCCCTTCGCACACTGTCTCCTCGATCTTGCTCTGCGAGGTCATGCCGACTTCCTTCAGGAAGGTGCGGATCGCCTGTTGAAGGCGTCTTCGCTCATGGCAGAACTCCTCTGTGTCCGGAAATCATTCCCCGTCATCAAATAGTGCCCTCGGTAAAATCACCGCCTTGTGCAGAGCGCGAGGCACAAGCGGGCGGATGGCTGGCGCGGCTGCGCGTCGCACGAAGGAGATCGCCGGGCCCTTGGTTCGATTCCGTTCACCCCAGGATTTTGGGAAGGGTTATCTAGGCGTTTAGTACCCAGTCATCTCCAGATACCCCCTCCCACCGACGTTGCCGCCGAAGCTAATCGGGCCTTCCCAATACGGTGTGGAAGTAGACATCCATGCTTGGTCGTTCAACGGCCTGGTCGTGACGTCAAAGCCGCGACTGGGAATTCGTATGTTCCAGGCCACTGGAATCTGACGCCCCGCGACCTTGGCAGTCCGGACGGGAGCGATCTGGAGAGCCCCCGCGGGTAAGGGGTCCGGTCGCCCGTCGGCGGTGATCCAGGTGGCGGAGGTATATCCCTCTCCTTCATCTCTGAGACGGAAGCCCATGAGCTTCTCTCCCGTATCGAGATGCAGCGAGAACCAGTCCCAACCGGTCTGGTCTTCCGCGAGCGGCTGTGACGACCACTCGCGGTCAAGCCAAGCCTTCCCCGCGACCTCTACACTCCCGGTGGGTAGCGAAAGCGAGCCGGTCACCGCGTAGAACGGTTGCGAATAGTAGTAGCTGGCCTGTCCCTTCGCTGATTTCACCGAATAGCCGTTATCGCCATGCGGCACGAGCGGGCCGGTGGCCGACAGGCGGAGTTCGTAGCCGAAGTCCTTTGCGGCTGCAGTCACGTTGAGATCGGCCAGCTGATCCGATCCCGGGGTTGCAAGTCCCGTCATCTGCCAGTCATCGATCCAGGCCGCGAACGGCTCCGCGACAACACCAGCCTGCCCCACTCCCCCGCGTGAAATACGTTCTGCCACGAAGTGGTCCTCTGAAGTGGTGACGGCTGCGTGACCCATCCAGATCTGTGGGCTCGACCACTCGCCGGCCTCACCCGGAGCAAGCGCTGACCGGAAAAGGGTCCACTGCGCTCCGTATTGAGTTCCGTCGGGTGCTTCAAGATTGGCCGTTAGATACCACCACTCTATCCGAAAGTCCGGATGTGGGCCGTGGTCGGCGGAAAAACGCAACAGCTGGCCGGGTTGCGGCACCGAAAACCCTTCGGCCGCTGAGCCAAGGCCACCAAAACCCTCGGAGACCGCTTGGCTCCCGGATATGCTGGCCATGGTCGTCGCCGCAAAAGCGATCGCAATCGATCTAACGCTCATTGGCGAATACCTTCAGAAGTTCCGATGGCGTGACTCCGGCCAGCCGGCGAAGCGGGATAAATACGGAAACGACAGCAGCGGCGAGCACGACGAGACCGAGGCGAACCCACTCGTAAGGAAAGATATACATAGGCAGACGCCAACCGAAGGCTTCGACGTTTACCACCGCGAGAAGCACCCACGCCAGCGCTAGGCCGAGGGGCAAGGCGGCAATAAATGTCGCCAGCCAGAGCACCAGCGTTCTCAGAAGCTCAAGAAGAGCGAGATCGCGTCTTGTGACCCCCATGGCCCACACAGGCGCAAGCTGCGGGAGGCGCATTTCCGAAAGCGTGAGGAGGCTCGAGAACATAGCGAATGCTGCAACCCCCAGTGTGAACATGTTCAACGCGCCAGTGACCAAAAAAGTGCGATCGAAGATCCGCCGTGACCGTTCCTTCAGTGCCGCTTGATCGACGACGTTATCGGATGGTAGTCCGAATTCGTCCGAGAGCCTCGATCGTAGGTCCGCAATCTGATCAGGCTGGATCCGCAGACCGTAGCGCAGACGCGAGACCTGCGGGTAGCGAGAGGTCAGCGCATTTATTCCGACGATGACCTCGCCCTTTGGGTTTCCGTAATCCGAATAGACCCCGACAACCGCCGCCTTCCAGTCCCCCGCCAGATCCAGCTCATCGCCGATACGGAGCCGGTCCCGCCTCCAGAACTGTTCGTTGACCAGCACCCCTTGACCGGACGCCACCCGATCCCAGACGTCCGGCATGCCAACGATCAGGGGCCAGTGCTTCCTGTAGGTCGGATCGTCAACGACACCGAAAATCTGCATCGGCTGCCCCCGGATCTCGGCATCTACGCTGGAGATCGGCAACACCGATTCCACCTTCGTTGCGAGCCATGTCCTGAGCCTGTCTGCCTCGCCCTCGTTCCGGGCAGCGACGTAAAGTTCGGCGGCGAGACGTTGGTCGAGCCAGCCGACGAACGTGAGACGGAAGCTCGACACCATGGTTCCAACGCCGACGTTTGCCGCCAGCGCAAGAAGCAATGCCATGAGCGCAAGGGAAAGTCCGGGGAGCTGCTGCCGAGCGTCGGCCCAGAACCACGTGACGAGCGCACGTGAAGACGTCCGCTGCATTACGGTGAGGAATCCGGAGAGCACGATGGGGAGAAGTAGCGACGCCCCGAGCAGAAGACAGCCAAGGATGCCAAAGCCCGCCTCAAGTCCATCAGCCCATAGAAGAAGAGCTCCCGAGAGGGCTAGCAAAGCCGCCGCGGCCAGCACTTGAATCCGCCGCCCCGCTTGCCACGACCGCCCCCACACCTGGGGTTGGGCCGCCGCGAGCAAAGGCACCCGCATCAAGCGCAACAGGCTCTGTGCCGACGAAACCATTGTTCCGGCCACTGCGATGGCAAAGCCCGAAAGCCACCACTCCGGACGCAGGGAAAGCGTGCCGGGCACGCTGGCTCCGTAAAGTCCTTCAAGGGTCGCGGCCACTCCGGGCAGCAGCAGTGACGCGATCAGATAGCCGATCGCGACGCCGACTGCCCCGGCGGCGAGGGCGAAAAGGGCAAGTTCGGCGAGCAGCAGAACCGCAAGCGCACTCAACGAAACTCCAAGGCAGCGAAGCGTTCTGAAGGTCGGCCGCCGTTGCTCGAAAGCGAGACCGATCGTCGAGTACACGATGAACAGCCCCACCGCGAAGGCGAGAAAACCGAAGGCCGTCAGATTGAGATGGAAGCTCTCGGTAAGATGCTCGACATCGGTTTCTGCATTCGGCTGACGAACTGAGAGCGTTGGAACAAGCTTTTCAAGCGGATCCAGACCGGAACGTTGGCTTTTGGCGATCACAATCCGACTGAGTACGCCCTCTCTTCTTAATAACTTCTGGGCCAAGCCGATATCGGTGAAGGCGGTGCCGTTCAGCATCCGATCCGAAACACGCAGTGCGAGGTCCGTCTGTCCTCGCATTTTTTCCGCTGTTTCGGGAGAGACAACCAGCATGCCCGGAGGCGTGATGAAGGAAAGCAAGTCCCCGGCATTTCCAAGATCGACGGTGTTGGTTTCCGCGGGCATCGTCAGTGGCTCGATGCCGATCACCCTTAACCGGGTGGTTCCGAACCGAAAGTCTCCCTCTAAAACTGGTGACACGATCCAGCCCGCCCGTCTGAGCCGCACGAAGGCGGACTGAGGAATCGGGCGGCCGTTTGGAGAAACCAGGCTGGCCAACCCGTTCTGGTCGAGCACAACCGCGGCGCGGGTGTAGCTTGCGCGGGCCTCTGCGTTGATCGCCTGCACTCCGGACCACAAGGCCGTCGCCAGCGCCAGGCCGGACAAGAGAGCGACGAGCTGCAGCGGTCGTCGTCGCCAGTGGGACAGAAGTGCCGTGGCTGCGGTCCACATCTTCATTCCATCTTCCCGGACCGCAAATGCACCTGCCGGTCGAGCCTATCCGCCAGCCTTTGCGAGTGTGTCACCAGAAGCAGTGTCGATCCGGTTGCCTTCGACAGCGAGAGCATCAGTTCCAGAACAGCGTCTCCGTTGGCCTCGTCCAGGTTTCCTGTGGGTTCATCCGCCAGGAGTAAGCCGGGACGCGCGGCAAGGGTCCGTCCGATCGCTACCCGCTGCTGCTGTCCGATGGAAAGCTGCTCGGGATATCTGGTGAGCAATGTCCCGATTCCTAGGCGGGCCACGAGTTCATTTTCCCACAGGGGATCGTGGCGTCCCGCGAGCTTGGCGTGGAAAGCGATGTTCGCTGCCACATCCAGTGACGGGACAAGGTTGAACTGCTGAAATACAAGGCCGACTTCTGTCCGCCTGTAGGCGGCGCGTTCCCGATCGTTCAGCTTGGAGATGTCTCGGTCCCCGATCACGATCTCGCCTGAGTCTGGACGGTCGAGGCCGGCTACGAGATGCAGGAGCGTGCTCTTTCCGCTACCAGACTCCCCTGTCAGGGCAACGCTGTCTCCCTGGCCGAGATCGAGATTGACCCCTCTCAACACTTCAAGGCGCCCTTCGGCAGTCTCATAGGATTTCCTAAGATTGCTAAGAGCGATCACCATGGTGGCCAAGATCAGGACAATTTCACATATGTAACGCTCCATGGCCGCTTGGAAAGGCCACCTCGAGTTTTGCGAATCGGGCAAACCCCAGCCGAGCTTCGCCACTTCGGCTGCATCGCGGATGGCAGATAGCGCATCGAGGTTCGTCACGGGATAGGCCGAGACGAAGCGTTCGACCGAATACTCCGGAAACTCAGCTTTTAAGCGGACTGCGGTCCTGGCCGCCTCGCCGATTTCGCCCAGGGCCGCATGCGCACGCGCCAGGAACATCAGCACGTCTGGTGACTCCGGGACGCTTCTGTGGAGCGCCGCAATGGCCTCCGAATGCCTGCCGGCGGCGAACAGGAGGCGGCCCTGCATGGCGAAATGTCGGGGCCTCTTCCGGATCATCAGGTCCCGGCTCCTCGATGGGTCGCTCTGGGTTGGGCAGGGTATCGGGGGACATCTGGTGGAACCTCCTCGGGCCTTTTCGGGAATAGGTTCAGTAGGTTTTGTGCTCATGATGGACTCCTTTTCAGGAGGGCAACCGTTACCGCGAACAGGGAGGCGAGGCATGAGCATCGAAACGCGCTCGATTGCGTCTTCGCGACTATAGTGTTGAAGGCAAGATCGGCCTGGAGCCGACGCTCGGCGATTATGTCGCTGTCATGGTTGAAGCCGCAGGGCTCGCTCTGGCTCAACTATGGTAACTGCTACGCCACGACTCCGAACGGGCGGTCGGCCGCGGATGTCATGGGCGACGATCGCACTTTTCGCGACAAGCCGTTCGCGACGGTCGGACCGATTCAGCGCCGGGATAATGGCGGCGAGGGCCACCACCACGATCGCAGAGCGGGTATCTGAAACCCATAGACCTCTGATAGACCTTTGCATGATCCCGAACCGCTCGGCGATCGCCTTGCAGGAGGCCGGTTGGTGGGTTCGCTCAGAAATCATCTGGCACAAACCGGATCCAGGGCGGGCCGACGACGGTGCACGCGAAGGTCTTCCGGCTCACCAAGGGACGAGGAACACAAACTTCCCGAGCAGGATGATTCTGTGTAGCTGGTGCTGCTGCTTCCCGATCGGTACGGATCGCATTGGACTTTTGGGAATCTTCCTGTACGGTAAGTCACCACTGGAGATTTCAATGTTCAGGTCCGCACGCGAGTTCGGCGCCGCCGTTCGGGAAAAACGCAAAGGCCTCGGCTGGACCCAGACCGAGCTTGCCGCTCGCTCAGGCACGGGCGAGCGCTTCATCGTCGAACTCGAATCCGGCAAGCCGAGCTGCCAGCTCGAGAAGGCGTTGATCGTGGCGCGTACCGTCGGCATCGAGATCGGCGATCTCAGGGCAGCCCTGATGACCCCAACCGCACCGGACGATGACCTCGGCTTCCTGCCGACCTTTGTGAGGGTGGATGACAACCATCTTCTATGAAACCCTTCCCGTCGCGCGCATGACCTTCGAAGGGGAATGGCGGCTCGACTACGATCTTTCTTGGAAAGCACGCCGCTCGGCCTTCCCCGTCTCGCTGACCATGCCGCTGCGTTCAGGCTCCGTCGGCGCCGACAGGCTGCTGCCATGGCTTGCCAACCTTCTTCCGGAAGCACATCTCGCCGAGATCGGCCAGCGTCTGAAAGTATCTCCGCAGGACATTGTGGGCCTGCTTGGTCACATCGGGCGGGACACGGCAGGCGCGCTCTCCATCGGGGAGGCGCGAAAGGCGGGCGTCAACCATGAGCCAATTCCGGATGAACAGGCACTGGAACGGGTACTCAACGAACTTCCGGCCAAACCCTTTCTGGTTGGAGAGCGCGGCGTCTCCATGTCCCTTGCGGGCGTGCAGGAAAAATTGCCGGTCTTCGTCGATGAAGAAGGCAAGATCTCCATACCAGTCGACGGAACGCCGTCGACCCACATCATCAAGCCGGACACCAGACGGCTTGCCGGAAGCGTCGAGAACGAAGCCTTCTGTCTCACCCTAGCACGGGCCTGCGGCTTGGACGCCGCAGAAACAACCATAGGCGCAGCCGGGAAACGACGCTATCTGCTGGTGAAGCGCTATGACCGCTTCACGGATCCGCGAGGCGAGATCCGCAGGCTGCATCAGGAGGACCTCTGCCAGTTGACGGGTCATTTTCCGTCACAGAAATATGAGCGATCCTCGACAGGTCGTGGCGTGACTCTGAAGATGATGTTCGGCGCCGTCAGCGATCTCGTTTCGCCTGCTGAACGCCTGAAGCTTCTCGATGCGGTAATCTTCAACGTGCTGATCTGCAACTCGGATTCACACGCCAAAAACTATTCGATCCTGATCGGTGCTGCAGGATCCGCAAAGATGGCGCCGCTCTACGACCTGATGTGTGCGGCGGTTTACCGCCAGGTGGATCAGAGTTTACCGCAGGCTATTGCTGGACGTTTCCACGCAACTGACTTGAGGCGTTCCGATTGGCAGGAACTGGCCAAGGAGCTCGGAATGAGCGGCGCATCGACCATCAGACGGGTGGAGGAACTTGCTGGACTCATCAGTAGCGCTTGTGAGGACGTCGCGCCGCAAATCGCGGCCATGGCTGGCGATCCGACGGCAGTCCTTGTTCGCATCGTTCATCGCGTTCAGGAGAGATGCAGGCGAATTCTGGCTCAGGCGTGCGGATGATCATCGGATCGAGAAAACTCCTTCGAGAACGGCAAAAATCCCGCTTGGGGCGCAGTTAGGTGCGAAAGCTTTGTGCCTCCCAACACGGCCGCTTAATCCCACTACGCTCTTACCGAGGCAGACGCGATGCCCCGCAGCACGAGCAGAACGAACGCACCCGGCTGACACGGCTCGCGCTCGGACGAGCAAATACAGGTGTTTCATCGAAATATGTACTTGGCGAGAGAGGCGGATTGCACGGGAAGCAACTCGCTGGTACCAACGACGCCCCACCTGGGGAGAATGCCTTTGATTGCCATCGCGAATCTTCCAACCTACCGGCCGTGCCGGCGGAGATGAGCCGTCGCAAGTTTGTGAGCGGCTGACCTTTACCCTGCGTTTCGGCCTGATCGCCAACAATGGTGTACTTTCAAAAGGTGAGAAAAACCATGCTTACAATCCTTACCCCCGGCGCCTTCGACGCGCTGGCGAACGGCGTTGCTCCTATAGGTCTCCGCCTCGTGCAGGACAGCTCCATCGCCTCTCAGGAGGTATTGCGGATGCTGTCCGATCTCAATCGCGGCGTCGACGAGGAATTCAGTCCATCGGCCTGGCTGATCGTTGAGGATGGCGAGGTGGTGGGTCTGTGCTCGATCACTAGGCCGCCTGAGAACGGCGACGTGCATATCGGGTACGGCGTTGCGCCCTCGCGCGAGGGCCGCGGCTATACGACGGCAGCTATTTCAGAACTGCTGAGGTGGGCACGCGGCGATGCGCGGGTCAGAAACATTTCGGCGGAAACGGCTGGGGATAACATCGGCTCGCATCGCGTGCTCGAACGAAACGGGTTCGTTCAATCAGGAGAACGCGTCGATCCAGAAGATGGCCCACTGATCTGCTGGACGATCGCCACCACATAGGTCACAGAGAAGCGTCAGCGCCGTTCCCAGGACGATGCCACCCATCATTGCGTAGGCCATGGGTCCCCAGAAGATCTCGTGCGATTTCGGGATCAACGCCAGGGTTGCCGCCTCAGCGGTGAGCATGATCTGCCGCATACGGTGTTCGGTCGCCTCCACTGGCTGTGAGTCCGTTGAAGAACTTCCGTGTGCGCACTTGGCGGCACGGTTGAGGGTGCTGCGGTTTCCATGTAGCGCACCCTCCTTCACCCGGGCCAGCACCTGTTCACGGTCCTCGGCAAATACACCGTGGTCTTTCGCGATTTATCGCTGACTGTCGAGGGATGGATCCCAAGAAAAGCGGACTATCCCAATGGCGCGCCGTCAAAGCAGGCATCCGGACGCTGCTTGAGCGCTGGATACCTCTTTTGCTGAAAGCGTCGCGGCAAGCAGCTTCAGGCGAATAGCGAATCGATGGAGCTGCCGTTCCTCGCGTATTCGATACTGACCGGTATTTTCGCGGACATGGCGGACTTTCTGCGCCACTCCTCAACTCGCAATTTTACTTGATAAAGCCTGGATACTGCACTTCCTCGCGATTCACGCCTTTCGTATCCAACCTAACCGGAGAGGGCTCCGGCACGTCCGTCATGTACCGATGTGCTATAAGCCAGTCGCGCAAGATGGTTTCGACCGCGTCGACCCGGCCGGCAGGTGGCGGTGAAAGGTCCGGGTCGGTCATGTAGGCCGCCAGTCCGGCTTCGATTTCATCTGGAAGAGGTGGGAAGTCTGCTGAATCGGACATGGTAGGCTCCTCAGGGCTTTAGCAAAGATAACGTGTACCAATTTCCGACTGTCGTTTTGAGGACCGTATCATATGGTGCTGCCATCCGGGACAGAGGCGCCGGGAACTGGCCGATAATGTCGATTGGTTTGAGCTCAAAAAATAGGCCCCAGGAGAGGGGCCTTGCAGAGGTGCAACCTTCGACATGAGTACATATAACACCCTTGCAGCAACAATGTTCCATCGCGGCGGTCGACAAATCACCGTCTCTGTTTTCGCACCCGGAGCACGTTACCGTTGCTGTTGCTGCACTTCTTGCAACGCATGCGTCGTCCAAGTGCCAGGATCGACTGCGTCGTGCCAAACCGACGCGCCAGGTCGTTCCGATCCAGGTGATGTTCTCGGCCGCAGCGTTTGCATTGGCAGAAAAGCTCACACCATTCCGGTAGATTGGCGAAGGTGATTTCTTCCGGTCGTCCGGCTGGTTCCGCATTGCCAGCCGGTACGATCGGGAGGGCGGGGCCTCCGAAGGCATTGGGTCGCTGTATTTCAGCTGGCAGCGATTATTGAAGTTGTTCTTGGTTTTAGAGCAGCCGTTTGCTTGTGCCAGTTGGTCCAAAAGGGAGGGCATAGGCATGTCGCCGACGCGCTCCAGCAGCGCCTTGGCGTCATATTGCTTCTTCATGCCGCATGAACATTCGACTCGAACCTTGGCGACAAGCTCCGATAGCCACCAGGCACCGTTCTTAGGCATTGCCCTTCTTCCACTCCGGCCGATGTTCGTAACCGAGCCACTTCGGGGTGGCCCTTCCGATAGCGAAGTCGAAGCCGCCCCACGTCTTCCAGCCGTGGTGTTCGCCCAGGTGCTTGGCCAGGTCGCTTTCCCCTCTCTTGGTAACGCCAACCTCGTCGCTCATGCTCAATGCCTTCTGAGTAAATCTGTTCTACAAATGTTCTCATTAAGCAGAGAGTCAACGACCAGATTTGGGGAGGCTCTCCGCATAACTCAAAAAGGGGAGCGCYGAATCGCGGAGCTCAATCGACCATTCGAAGCCGGTAGGTGGCTSGCAATTATCCCAACCACCAAACTCATTCATTTGCTGCCATCGACCCTTCTTGCCGTGTCGAAATTCCTCGCTATTCGATTTGTAGATTTTGAATCGATAGGGGCGCACGACGCGGACAAAGATTACGGATCCATCCTCCGGCATGTCGCCTTTTCGCCATGTGGTGCCGGGCATTTTGATAGCCTCCACCCAATCAATGCGGCTTTGGGGCTATCAGCACGACGCCRGCGCCAAGCTCAAACATTTCTGCCTCAGCATTGATCGAGAGATAGTGGTTTTCGGCCAGTTCGATCAACGCTGATGAGGCCTCTTCGGGCGACCATCCTGCTGCCTCGATCCTTTCGATCAAAAACTGGAATTCATCAGTGATCGCCTCCTGGCATTGNGACCCTTCTTGCCGTGTCGAAATTCCTCGCTATTCGATTTGTAGATTTTGAATCGATAGGGGCGCACGACGCGGACAAAGATTACGGATCCATCCTCCGGCATGTCGCCTTTTCGCCATGTGGTGCCGGGCATTTTGATAGCCTCCACCCAATCAATGCGGCTTTGGGGCTATCAGCACGACGCCAGCGCCAAGCTCAAACATTTCTGCCTCAGCATTGATCGAGAGATAGTGGTTTTCGGCCAGCTCGATCAACGCTGATGAGGCCTCTTCGGGCGACCATCCTGCTGCCTCGATCCTTTCGATCAAAAACTGGAATTCATCAGTGATCGCCTCCTGGCATTGCAGGTCACGATCGGGGTGAGATTTCGGATGTCTAGGCCCGGCGATTTTCGGCATGGCGTTTCCTCCTGCAGAAGATGTTAGGGCGGNCTCCTGGCATTGCAGGTCACGATCGGGGTGAGATTTCGGATGTCTAGGCCCGGCGATTTTCGGCATGGCGTTTCCTCCTGCAGAAGATGTTAGGGCGGCGTTTGCTGTTCGCAAGGTCCCTCTAATGCAAGACGTTCACAATGCAGCTGAAGCAATCCGATTTCCTGAATTCTATCTGTGACGCTTGACGCCAAGGTAATGATGGAGGGACATCTTACGTGTAGTACAGGCCTTTGTTAGGGATCCGGAATGTGAGCAAGCCGAACTATCGGGATATCGCCCGCCTGGCCGGAGTCGGAACTGCAACGGTCGAGCGGGTCGTGAACGGGCGAGGCGGCGTACGCGCTGAGTTGGTCGAGAAGGTCGTTATCGCCGCTCGCTCCCTCAATTACCCCCGATTACCTGCGGACACCCATCGCGGACTGCTGCGCATTGAAGTCTTGTTGGTTCGACCTGAAACGACATTTTACCGCCGGCTCGCTAATGCCTTCGAGAGGATTGCCGAGACACTCGATCCGCTCGTAATCGTGCACCGCACCTTCACTGAAGAAATGAAGTCTGCGGAAATCGCAAGGCGCATCATGTCTACCGAAATGACGCGCGCAGGTCTGATCTTGGCCGCTCCCAACAATCCAACGATCAGCGCGGCGGTAGAAGCCGTTGTGGAGCGGGGTCTCCCGGTCGTCCATGTTGTAACGCGTGCCTCTGAGACGAAAGGTGAGTTCGTCGGCATTGACAACTACGCTGCCGGACGGACTGCGGCGCATCTCATTGCTCGAATGACCCGGGCAAAGGGCTCGGTCGTTGCCTTGTGCCATCCCATCTATCAGGTGCACCGCGAACGCATCCGCGGGTTCTCCGATTACTTTCACGAGCATCCTGGTTCGATCGCCTTCGAATGGCTTGGGTTCACACGTGATGACGAACTTTATAGCGCGGAGACTTTGGTCAACGCGCTCAAAATCTATCCCGACCTCGTCGGGCTCTATAACGCCGGGGGTGCAAATTCCGCACTGATTGACGTGCTGCGCCGAGATCCCCGCGGTCGGGACCTGCTGTTCGTCGGTCATGAGCTGACAGACTATACGCGCAAGGCCCTGCGTGATGGGATCATGGACGTGGTTTTGGATCAGGCACCGGAGGCACAGGCCCAGCGGGCGCTCGACCTCATTCTGCGACGCATCGGCCTGACGTCGATCGAGCCGGATCTCGCTCCAATCCGCTTCATCACCATCACCCCTGAGGGGCTTTGATCTAATCAGATCAAACGAACTTTCGGAATCCAACCCGCCTCCTGCTAGATTTTTGTCAAGGAAGATGCCGGCCTCCCAGAGGAAGAGGACCCGGATAGGGGCGCCAAATGCGTCCTTCTTCCATCGTCAATTTGTGCGGTTGTGAGCACATCCGATCCCGCGGAGGAGAGCGCAATGGATGATCTGAAGTTTGGAACGCGCAACAAACGCGGTGATTGGGCTCCGAACGAGCCGATTGAATTAGCGCCATTGTTTGCCTTTCCGCTCAAGCTGCTGGCGCTTGCAAAGTGGCTGCCACACTATTTCTTTCCGTGGAATGCGATCTTCGCCGTATCAGCCGTGGCCTATTGGGCTTGGGTGATACCGTCCACGGAGACGATGCAGGACTTGGGCATGGGCTGGATCGCGTCGCTTTATGCCGTGAATGCAATCTGCGTCTTTCTCTTCTACGGCGCTTTCGAACTTCATCTTTACATCCTGAAGCGCCAGGAGAACCGCTTCAAGTACAACGGCAAGTTTCCGGCCGACCAGAAGAGCAAGGCCTTTTGGTTCGAAAGCCAGAACGTTGACAACATCCTGCGAAC
The DNA here is from genome assembly GCF_001424825.1 of Ensifer sp. Root31. NCBI lineage: Bacteria > Pseudomonadati > Pseudomonadota > Alphaproteobacteria > Hyphomicrobiales > Rhizobiaceae > Ensifer > Ensifer sp. Root31. Next base: position 84,344 of record NZ_LMCO01000020.1, read on the forward strand.
GTTTCTGTCTGGAGTGACAATCTGGACCGCGATCGAAGTCCTGATGCTGTGGGCCTATGCCAATGGTTACGCGCCTTGGCTGACGTTTGCGGAAAATCCCTGGACGCTGGCACTCGTCGCACTCGTGGTCCCGATCATCCACGAATTCCACTTCTTCTGTATCCACAGGCTCATCCACACGCCGTTCCTCTACAAGTGGGTCCATTCTGTCCATCACAACTCGGTCAATCCATCGCCCTGGTCGTCGTTGTCGATGCATCCGATCGAGCATCTGCTCTATTTCGGAACTGCGTTCTACCACCTCATCTTGCCGTCCAACCCGATCATCATGCTCTACCAACTTCACTATGCGGGTTTTGGTGCGATCCCTGGTCACGTCGGTTTCGACAAGGTTGAGGTCGGTGAAGACAAGCTGCTCGATAGCCACGCCTATGCTCACTATCTCCACCACAAGTATTTCGAGGTGAACTATGGGGACGCCTTAATTCCGCTCGATCGCTGGTTCGGCACCTGGCACGACGGCTCTCCCGATGGCGAGGCCCGCATGCAGGAACGCTATCGCAAGCGGAAGGAAAAACTCGCAGCCCGCAAGGCACGCAACGCAATCGGGGAGGCCGCCGAATGACCTGGGTTTCAGCATGCAAACTTGACGACATTGAGCAGGAAGGCGCGCTGCGCTTCGATCACGCAGGCCGCACTTACGCGATCTACCGCGGGCCGGACGACAACGTCTACTGCACGGCCGGGCTCTGCACGCACGAGGCGATCCATCTCGCAGACGGGTTGGTCATGGACTTCGAGGTGGAATGTCCCAAGCATTCCGGCGTCTTCGACTATCGTACTGGCGAGGCTCTTCGGCTTCCCGCCTGCGAGAATCTGAGAACCTATCCGGCCGAGGTGATCGACGGAGAAGTACGCGTGGCCCTCGGCTGAAGGCTCCGCTACCGAACAGGCCCGTGGGGCCTCCGGAATGCGATCGGGTGATCCGGCACCTACTGGGAGGATGATATGAAATCCATGTACCTGGCAGCCGTTCTGGCCGCCTTAATGGGAACGGCTGCGTCCGCGGAGACGATCGGCGTCTCGATGCAGAGCTTCGACAACAATTTCCAGACATTGCTACGACAGGGACTCGACGCGAGAGCTTCTCAGATAAGCGGCGTCAACCTTCAGATCGAAGATGCTCAAACCGACATTTCCAAACAGCGCAGTCAGTTGGACAACTTCATCGCCTCGGGCGTGGATGCGATCATCATGACGCTTGCCGATACGTCGGCTGCCCCTGGCATCAGCGAAGCAGCGCAGAAGGCTGGCATTCCATTGGTCTACCTCAATCTTCAGCCCGACGATGTCGATACGCTACCCGAAAAGCAGGCCTATGTTGGCTCGAAAGAGACCGACTCGGGGAAGTTGGGTGCCGAGGCTGCCTGTGAGCTCTTGAAGGCAAAAGGAAAAGCAAGCGATGCCCAGGTCTACATCCTGATGGGAGATTTGGCGCATCAGGCTTCGCGGGATCGCACCTCTTCGGTGAAGGAAACGCTGGCGGCGGGCGATTGCAAGGGCGTGACAATTGCTGACGAGCAATCCGCTGCCTGGACACGCACCAATGCGATGGATCTGACCACGAATTGGATCACCGCCGGCCGACCCATTGACGTGGTGTTTGCCAACAATGACGAGATGGCGATTGGTGCCATTCAGGCGCTGAAAGCGGCGGGCGTATCGACGGACGATGTAATCATCGTTGGTATCGACGCGACGCAGGACGCACTGGCGGCCATGGCGGCAGGCGACCTGGACGTCACGGTATTCCAGAACGCCAAGGGCCAGTCAGCGAGCGCCGTCGATGCGGCGGCGGCATTGGCTCAGGGCAAGAGTATCGAGAAGGCGGTCTGGGTTCCCTTCGAGCTCGTCACGCCCAAGAACATGGCCGAATACGCCCATCAGAACTGATCCTCCCACGACTGGCGCATCGCAATTGCGTTGCGCCAGGCCATTTCAAGCTGGAGATAGAGCATGGGCGGTATCGTCATTATCGGGGCCGGAGAATGCGGTACTCGAGCGGCCTTTGCGCTGCGCGAAGCAGGCTTCTTAGAAGCCGTCACGCTCGTCGGTTCGGAACCTCACCTGCCCTATGAGCGCCCGCCGTTGTCGAAACCGATCGAGGGTGCGGTCCAGTTGAAGCCGATCTGCGGAGCGCAGGCGCTGGAAGCTTCCGGCATCGACTACCTTCAGGGTGTCTCGGCGTCGAGCATTGACGTGGAAAGCCATACTGTTGCGCTTAGCGACGGGCGGGTGTTGACCTATGGAAAGCTGCTTTTGGCCACTGGCGCGCGTCCGCGGCGGCTGACATGCCCCGGCGCAGAACGCGCGCTGGACTTCCGCACCTATGCGGATGCTGAGACGATCTTCTCTGGTGCCGAGATCGGCAAGAGCGTCGCGATCGTCGGTGGCGGCCTGATCGGAATGGAACTCGCAGCCGTGCTGCGCAAAAAGCGCGTTGCTGTCAGCATCATTGAAGCTGCGCCAAAGCCGCTTGGGCGCGCCGTACCCACGCGTTTCGCCGCAAAGCTTCATGCCAGGCATCTGGGCGAGGGCGTGCAGTTCCATCTCGGACAAGGGGTGGCCGAAATCACTGATGATGCCGTTTATCTCGCCGATCGTGTCGTGGTGCCAGCCGACATTGTTGTCGCAGCGATTGGAGTTCAGCCCGATATGGCGTTGGCCGAGGCGGTAGGGCTTGCGACCGGCAATGGCGTCCTGGTGGATATTTCCCTTCGCACCAGCAATCCGGACATATTCGCGGCCGGAGACTGCGCGGCGGTTTCGTTGGCGAGCGGCGGGCATGTCCGGTTCGAGAGTTGGCGCAATGCGCGTAGCCAGGCCGAGACTGCTGCCCGCAACATGGTGGGCGGCAACGATGCATTCCTGGCCATCCCCTGGTTCTGGACCGACCAATATGATCTGGGCTTGCAGGTCGCGGGTTTGCCGCAGCCCGCTCATCAGGCAGTCGTGCGTTGCCTCGCAGAAGGAGAGCTGGAATTTTATCTGGACGGCGGGCGGCTCGTTGCGGCGGCAGGACTGGGCGCTGGCAACACCATTGCCAAGGATATCAAGCTGGCCGAGATGTTGATTGCTGCCGGCGCCGCTGTCGATGCAGCGTCATTGGCTGACCCGGCGGTTAATCTGAAGACGCTTCTGAAAAGCGCGCGGGCCGCGTGATCAAATCGGCGGGGATGGGGCAATGCAATCACTTTTGGTGTTTCAATCACTTTGGGCGATGGAACTGCGCAGCAGCAGACGCTCCGAATTCACCCTCGAGGAGAAGGTCGAGCGGATCGCTCAAGGAGGCTTTGATGGTGTAAGCGCGCACTGGCACGACCGAGCGTATGTGCGGTGGCTTCACGCCCTGCTGCGCCAATTCGGCCTTCAGGTCGAAGGCCAGTGTTTTCCAACGACCATAGATGATCTCAAGCCGGTTCTTGAAAACGCCGCCGAATTCGGTGTTCACCATATCTGCCTGCAACCCGACGTTCGTTTGCGCCGCGTAGAAGATTGCCTGCCACTTCTTGAAGGTTGGCAACAACTGTCGGAGGAAGCGAGAATTCCTGTTTTGATCGAGACTCATCGCGATCGGATGACCACCGACCTTTTCTTCACCTTGGACCTTCTTGATCGTCTTCCGAATCTGAGGCTACTGGGAGATGTGTCCCATTTCCTCGTCGGGCGCGAGTTTTCCTGGCCCATCTCCGACGAAAATCACCGACTGATCGAGAAGATTCTGGACTGCTCCTGGGCATTCCACGGAAGAGTAGCCTCACGAGAACAGGTCCAAATCGAGATCTCCTATCCTCACCATCGCCCTTGGGTGGATCTCTTTCTCGGCTGGTGGGAATTTGGTTTTCGCAGTTGGCAAAAGCGGGCAGGGGCGAACGACAGCCTCGCATTCGTCTGCGAACTCGGCCCCAAACCCTATGCGATAACAGACCGCTTCGGCGAAGATACTACAGACCGTTGGGAGGAATCCCTGGCGCTGAAGCAACATGCTCGTGATTTGTGGGCGAAGGTCTCAACCGGCCCCCTGACCTAATCAAACTATCGGAGATATTATTATGGATGTACGCGCCGCCGTCGCCGTTCAGGCCGGCAAGCCGCTGGAAGTGATGACCGTTCAGCTCGAAGGGCCGCGGGCCGGCGAGGTGCTGATCGAGGTCAAGGCGACCGGCATCTGCCACACCGACGATTTCACGCTTTCCGGCGCCGACCCCGAAGGTCTGTTCCC
>NZ_LMCO01000021.1:0-80749 GCF_001424825.1 Ensifer sp. Root31
AGCGAGGCGGCGGCAATCACCGGCGCCAGCGTGTTGGAAAACAGATAGGGCCGCGAGCGCTGGCGCAGCCAGTCGACAACCTCGGCCTTGGCCGACGTGTAACCGCCCGAGGCGCCGCCGAGCGCCTTGCCGAGCGTGCCGGTGATGATGTCGACGCGGCCCTCGACGCCGCAATGTTCGGCCGAGCCGCGCCCGTTTTTGCCGACGAAGCCGACCGCATGGCTGTCATCGACCATGACCATGGCGCCATACTTCTCGGCGAGGTCACAGACGCCCCCGAGATTGGCGATGATGCCGTCCATCGAGAACACACCGTCGGTGGCGATCAGCTTGAAGCGACTGCCTTCGGCCTTCTTCAGCTCTTCCTCCAGCGCCGCCATGTCGTTGTTGGCATAACGGAAGCGCTTGGCCTTGGAGAGGCGCACGCCGTCGATGATCGAGGCATGGTTCAAGGCGTCGGAGATGATCGCGTCCTCTTCGCCCAGCAGCGTCTCGAACAGGCCGCCATTGGCATCGAAGCAGGAGGAGTAGAGGATCGTGTCTTCCAGGCCGAGGAAGGCGGAGATCCGCGCCTCCAGTTGCTTGTGCTCTTCCTGGGTGCCGCAGATGAAGCGCACCGAGGCCATGCCGTAGCCATAACGATCGAGCGCCTTTTTGCCGGCCTCAGTCAGCTCCTCGTTGTCGGCCAGGCCGAGATAGTTGTTGGCACAGAAGTTCAGCACCCGCTCGCCCGAGGCAACCTCGATCTCGCCCGCCTGTTTCGAGACGATCACCCGCTCCGACTTGTAGAGACCGGATGATTTCAAGCCATCGAGTTCGGAGCGGAGATGGGAAAGAAAAGCATTGGTCATGGCGGGGTAAAGCCTCACTCTTGCCGGCGAAACACTTCCATGTCGCAGCACTGGGAAATCCATATTGAACAACGAGGACCGGGCTGTTGCCCGATCGTTTGCCACAATCGCCCGGCCTTCACGCACGATCGGCGGGCTGGCTGCCGCGAGCGCGTGAAAGCGGGCAATCAGGACTGAAGTCAGGCCGCCGCGGCAAACCCGTTGCGGCACAGCTCCTTGAGCTCGTCCAGCGACATCGCGTCGAGATCAAGGGCCGTCAGAAGGTCGTTCTCCGCGGTGAAATCACGGCCATACATCGCCGAGAAAATTCGGATGCCCGCCTCGTGCAGTTCCGCGGGATGGCCTGCGAGACGTCCGATCTTCGCCGTCATGACCAGACCGAAGGGCACGTCTTCCGTCACGTAGCGGCTATCGGCAGTGGTCGGGCCGCTGCCGCCATTGCCGGCTTCGTGCATCTCCTGATTCATCTGGGAGATGGAGCTCATCGGCACGTGGAATGACAGATGAAAGTGCTGAAAGATATTGCGCACCTCAAGTCCGAGCTTGCTGGCGATGGCGATGCGCTCCCGGTCGAGATCCTCAAGAAGGCGTCCGACGTTCGGCGTCACGTTCTGGCCCTGGCTCCAGCTTTCGCCGCGCTCCATGCGGGTCATGTTGCCGAGCGCGATGCCCATATGGTTCTGCGGATTGAGGTTGGAAAGCGCGATCGCCATCAGGCTGCCGCGGTCGAGGAAACGGTCGCCGAACAAGGACTGGCAGATCGAGAGCCCCTTGGCGCTCTCGGATGCCGGCACCGTCGCGAGATCGACCTGCTTGCGGATCGTGTTCACATTGACCGAGGTCGGGCTCAACTGCCGCCCCGATACAGCTGTCGTGCCCCAAGCGACGATCGGGACAGTAACGCCGCGCGCTGCCAGCAGGCGGGAGAGATAAAGCGCACCAAACGAGGCGTGCGAACTGAAGATGACGATCTGTCCCGGGGTAATGTGCGGTGCAATCGCATCGAGGACAGTCTTGTGACCATAGGCCGGCAGCGCGATGACGAGCGCCTCGGCACCGGCAACAAGGTCCTTTGCGCTGGTGGCAACGGCCGGATGGAAGGTGCCCTTGATCGCGCCTTCCGCAACCAGCGCCTGGCCGCTGGCCAAGGCACGCGTCCGTTCGCCGGATGGCGACCACAAGGTCACCTCGTGGCCCTGCTGCTCAACAAGCGCCGCCGTTCCAAAAGCGATCGAACCCGCCCCGACTATTCCTACCCGCATTATCATTCCCTTTTCTGCTCATGAATTCGGCCCGCTGGCCGATCGTTATTTCGGACGTATCGACGTTCTCGGCGTGTTCGGCCCGACATCGCCGGACGCAACCACCAGGAATGCCCCCGCCCCGACAGGACCGACGCTTGTCAGCGAATGGGGGACGTCGGCGGCATAGCGCGCCGTTTCTCCGGCCCGAACGATCATGGTGTTGCCTGCGCTGCGCACCACGATCTCACCCTTGGTGCAGTGCAGATGCTCAACGGTGCCTGCCCCATGCGGGTCGCTCACCAGTTCCCCTTCAGCCTCAAAACTCAGCAAATACCATTCGATCAGCGACACCATGCTGGCCGGGGACAGGATCTGCAGCGTGCAACTGCCGTCCGCACTGCGGATGGTCGGCGTCAGGTTTCCCGGCTGGAGGTCGATGATGGAACCGCCGCGCTCTTCGCTTGCGCCGCTGACCAGACTGTTGAGGTCGATCTTGAGCGCACGCGTCAGATGCCACAGCGTTCCGTAGGTCGGGTTGGCATTGCCGCGCTCAATCTCCGACAGCATGGAGCGCGATACGCCGGACATTGCAGCCAGTTCGGCGAGTGTCAGATTCAACTCTTTTCGATATGCCTGCAAGCGCGGCCCGATCTCGGGCGGGTTGACCAACACCATGGCTTGTCCCTCTTTGCCAATCGAGTGAGTGTCTCCTCCTGTCATTCCCTGATCGGTTCGCCGAGCGTATGCATAAGCCGGTTGGCCCAGCCGAACAGAGAGGTGGACAGGATGAGATCGAGGATTTCCTCCTTACCTAAACCGGCCTCCACCAGCGCCGCCATATCATCGGCGCTTGCTTCGGACGGGCATTTCGAAAGCTTGACCGCAAACTTCAAGATCGCCTTCAACCGCGGCTCGATCTCGGCATCGACGCCATCGGCAAAAATGGACGCAATCACATCGGTGCTTTTGGTCAACTGGTTGTAGCGACTGGCATGAACAGCCGCACAGTAGACGCAACGGTTGACGATGGAAGCACCGACGGCGCCGATCTCGCGCTCGGCGCGTGACAGGCCGCCACTATTATACATGACACCGTTGAAGAGCGGGCTTCTGTGCGTCAGCGTTTCGACATCATGCGCCAGCACCAGCACATAGTCCGAGACCTTGGTGTTGGATGGAGTGACCTTGAGCGCTTCGAGCTGCTCGGCGCTCGCGTCCGCCAGCTTGAGCGGGGTCACATAAGACCTCCAGACCGGGATATCGGTGGTCAAGTCGTGCACGATCTCGCTCATGCCAGCCCCCTCATCAACTCCAGGCCGACGGCAACCCTGATCTGGTAGCTGACGAAGGCGACGAGTTCTGAAAGCCGCACGATGTCGTCATCGGCAAGACCCGCTTCCTGCAACAATTCGATGTCACGGCGGGTTGCCTGCTTCGGCGCATGCGCCACCAGGTCGACGTGGCGGATCAGCGCCTTGGCACGGATATCGCTGCCACCATCGAACCAGATATCGGCCATCCGGGCAGCGGCGTCGGGCGCACCGGCTTTTTCCAGCAAAGCCTCGAAATGATCCTCGAAGGCTTTATGGTCATTGATCTTTGCAATGCGCCAGGCAAGTGCTGCGCGCTCGGCATGCGACAGGCCTCCGGGATTTTCCGGCGTCAGCGCACTGTCATGTGTCTTCTGGGTCAGCGCCATGATGTCCGCGCGCGCCGATAGCACGCCGGCCATCGCGCTGCCGGGCTCGATGCCGACGATCGCGGCAATCACGTCCTCGTTTTCAGCCATGTGATCCTCCTATGCCTGCTTGCGATCGTTGACCGCTACGCTGTCCGGCAAGGGCGATGCCGTCCATTCGTCGCCGCGCAATTCGGGCGTGTCGTAGTCAAGCAAACGCTGCCAATATTGGTCGAAATTCTCTGAGTAGAGCTTGGCGGCGATCTCCCGCACCAGCCACGACGCGCCTTCGCTGATGCCCGGAATGTCGCCACTCACCTTGCCGAGGCTGGCGGCAGCGCCCGAGTTGAAGCTGTGGATGTTGGCAAGCCACGGAGCCTGGCCTGGTTCGCGCTCGAGGAAACTGAAATCGTCGGCGAGATAGGGGAACCGGCCGAGTTGGTCATTCTCCTCGCTCTCAGGCGGCGTGAATCGGTCCTGCCACAAAAGGATCTTGTCGGCGTAGCCGTCGAGTTCCTTGCGCGCCAGCGGATCGACCCCAAAGCCGGTGCCGAGGATAAGGAAATCCGCGCGGACCGACTTGCCTTGCGACGTCTCGATGACGATTTCGTCGCCGTCGAGTTCGACACTTTCGACGGCGGCGTCAAAATGGAAATAGGCGTTGGGATGGCGGCTGACGCGCATCGTCGACCCACGCGGCGCCGGCGTCTGGGTGCGCAGCGAGTAGTTCATGATCTGCCACCGCCTGGCGTCACCCAGCTGCGGGAACGCAGCGGTGAAGCCGAACGAGCCGATACCCATCAGTTTGTTGATGCAGGGCATTTCCTTGCGCCGGATGAGATGGCGGACTTCGGCAGCCCCCGCTTCCAGCGCCTCGGCGGCGTTGTCGACCGCCGAGGCGCCGACCCCGACAACCACGACCCGCTTGCCGCTGAGGGCAGCAAAGTCGATCTCGTCAGAGGAATGCGCCCAGTATTTCTCCGGCAGATCGCCGACGAAGTCGGGAATGCTGGGATGCCCCATGCCGTCGCGGCCGGTTGCCATCACCACCTTCCGGGTAAGCACCGACGTTTCCCGCGCGCCCTTGCCTGTTATCGTCAACCGCATGAAAGCGCCCTCGGGCTGGATCGCCTTGACCTCGACGCCGTTTTCGACCGGCAGATCGAGCACCTTGCGGTACCAGCTCAGATACTCCATCCACATCGGGCGGGGGATCTTGTCGAGCTTGGCCCATGCGTCATTGCCGAACTGGGCAACGTGCCAGGCGCGGAAGGTGAGCGAGGCCATGCCATAGGCCGGGCCGGTCAGTTGCTTGGGCGAACGCAGAGTCTCCATGCGCGCATAGGTCAGCCATGGCCCTTCGAGGCCCTCTTCGCTGCGATCGAAGATGCGGATATTCTGAATGCCGGCGCCGATCAGAGCGAAACTGGCGACCAGGCCGCACATGCCGCCACCGATGACGACGACGTCATGGACCTGTTCATCGGAGGCGGTGGGCACAACCCAGTTTGCCGGCGGATAGCACAGGCAGGCAAGATCGTCGCGGACACGCTGTTCCAGCTCCAGCAGGCTCGTCGCCGCCGATGGGATCGGTGTCTCTACGTTATAAGCCATGGTTCACCTCCGTCGGCCGATGGAACTTGGGGTTCGCATTGGCCGCCTTGCCTGCTTAGGACCCGCACCAATGCGATGCGCGCCGTTGGTTGATTAGTTGTGAGCGTGCCGGTCGGGAATGACCGTCGCCGTCTCGGGCTTCCAACCGACCCAGATGTCCTCGCCGTTAAGTTGCGCGACATCGCTTGGATGCACAAGGGTGTTGAGCAAGGTGCCCGCGCCGACATCGACCATCAGCGAGGTGTGGTTGCCCTTGAACACCCGTTGACGGATCTTGCCCTTGATGCGGTTTCCGCTGGTCGGCTCGCTCGCCGAACAATGGATCGCCTCCGGGCGCAGGACCACGTAGAGATGCTCGCCGACCTTCGGCGAAAGCCCGCCTTGGTTTGCCGTGATGGTGATGCCGTTCCAGCTGAGAGCCGCGACATCGCCTTCGGTTCCGACAACGGTACTGCGCAACAGGTTGGTCTCGCCGATGAAGTTGGCGACGAAGACCGAGCCGGGGCGGCCGTACAGCGTGTGAGGATCGCCCATCTGCTCGATCCGGCCCTTGTTCATGACCACGATCGTGTCGGACATGGTCAACGCTTCTTCCTGATCGTGGGTGACGAACATGAAGGTCTTGCCGGTCTTTTCCTGGATGGCCTTGAGCTCGATCTGCATCTGCTGACGCAGCTTGGCGTCGAGTGCGGAAAGCGGCTCATCGAGCAGCAGCACGTCCGGATCCGGCGCAAGGGCGCGCATGAGCGCGACGCGCTGGCGCTGACCGCCGGACAGCTCCGCCGGCAGGCGATTGGCATAGTCCTGGAGCTGGACCAGTTCCAGGAGTTCCGATACCCGGCGATGAATCGCCTGGTTGTCGAGGCCCTTCAGCTCGAGGCCGAAGGCAATGTTCTTGGCAACAGTCATATGCGGGAATAGCGCATAGTCCTGGAACACGATGTTGACGTTGCGCTTGTTGGGCGGAACCTTGGTGACGTCCTTGCCGCTCAGCAGGATGCGGCCGGATGTCGGCGTTTCGAAACCGCCAAGCATGCGAAGCGACGTCGACTTTCCGCAACCGGAAGGTCCGAGCAAGGTGACGAACTTGCCAGCCTCGATGCTCAGGTTCAGGTTGTCGACGGCGACGTGCTTGCCGTAGCTCTTGTTGACATTGTCGAATTGGACGACGGGTTCCATCAGCGGGTCCTCGCGCGGCGGGTGAGATGTTCGGCGTACAGTCCGACCGCGGCCGTAACCACGAGGACAAGCGTCGCCATTGCGTTGATTTCAGGAGACATGCCGCCCTGCACCTTGGCGAAGATCAGCATGGGCAGGGTCGGGCGATAGCCGCCAAGGAAGAAGGTGCGGACAAAATCGTCGATCGACAGAAGCACACAGAAGATCATGCCACCGAGCAGCGCCGGTCCGAGATAGGGCAGCGTCACGCGGAAGAAGGCAACGACGCTGTCGGCACCGAGATCGCGTGCCGCATCGACGAGGTTGCCGGGCATCGAGCGCAGGCGGGTGAGCGCCATGACGACGACGAAGGGCACGGCGTGCACGGTGTGGCCGAGGATGACGGCCGCCGTACCCGTCGGCATGTCGATGGTCGAGATGAAGATGCGCAGTGAGATCGCCGAGATCATGCCCGGAACGACCGCCGGCAGACAGGCGAGCGCGAAGATGATGACCTGGCCGCGGACGCCCTCGGCAACGATCAGCATGGCGATCCAGACACCGAGGATTGTCGCCGCAAGCGTCGTCGCTCCCGCGATCATGATGGAATAGAGGCAGGCTTCCAGGAACTGCTTGTCCTGCATCACCTTGACGTACCAGTCGAACGTCCACTCCCCGATCGGGAAGGCGACGAAATTGGCGCCCTTGAAGCTCATGGCCATCATCAGCGTGAGCGGCAGAAGCAGATAGAGGATGAAGGCCCAATAGAACGCGGTCAGTGATGCGCGCGGGGCATCGGAAAACAGATTGCGCATTAGATTGCTCTCCTTTTACGCCCGCCGACCAGCCGCATGAAGATGGCGGCGGCGACAAGTGCGGTCACCAGCATGATCAGGGCGAAGGCGGCGCCGACCGGCCACTTGTCGCTGGCACCATGGAAGAAACCGCTGATCGTTTCGGGAAACAGCACGGTGTTGGGGCCGCCGAGCAGCATGGGGGTGGCAAAGACGCCGATACATGTCAGGAAGACCAGGCAGCAGCCCGATACGATGCCATCGCGCGACAGCGGCAGGATGATCCGGCGGAAGCGCGTGAACGGCCCGGCGCCGAGATCGGCAGCCGCATCCAGCAACGGCGACGGGATCTTTTCGATCGCCGAATAAAGCGGCAGCAGCATGTAGAGGCAGATCAGGTAGACAAGGCCGAAGCCCAGCGAGAACGACGTATAAAGCATCGGGATCGGCCGGTCGATCAGGCCGATCTCGCGCAGCAGAACGTTGACGGCGCCGCGGTTGGCAAGCAGCATGATCACCGAAAACGTCCGGATCAGTTCGCCCGCCCAGAACGGCACGAGCAACAACAGCAGCGCCTTGGAGCGGCCCTCCGGCCTGACGACCTTGGCGACGTAGTAGGCAACCGGATAGACCACGACCAGGGTCGCGGCGGTCGCGACGGTGGCAAAGATGAAGCTCTTGATCAGCGGCGTGAAATAGATCGCTTCCCGGAAGAAGATCGCATAGTTGTCGAGGGTGAAGCGCGACTCCACGCCCGGCTGAACCGGGTAATGGGACAGGAGGCTGATCTTCAGCATCTGATAGATCGGCCCGACATGCAGCATGATCAGCCAGATCATCGGCACACCGGCCAGAAGGATGATGCGACCGATCCGCGATTCCACCGCCGCCCCCAGCGTTTTCCGGTAAAGCGAGGAGTTGACCACCTTGGCTATGCCGGTGGAATATCTCGGCACGGCCGCATCGCGCACCGTGCCGTATCCGGCTGTCGTGTTGCTAGTCACCATTAGACGATCTCAGTTGGCGCAGCCCGACCAGTGCCGCGCGGCGTCGTCGGCGGTCAGTCATTGCGCGTTGTTGGCTGGAAGGGGCCAGCAGGCCGGCCACCGGCCCGGAGATCGCCGAAGCGCCCCGGGACAGGTGCAAGCTATGCGAAGCGTCGCCTGATCAGGCCGCCTTGACCTCGGTGGTCGCACGGTCGATCATTTCGTTCTTCATGTCGCGGTTGACCGACGAGAAGAAGATGATGCGCTCGACTTCTTCCTGCGGAAGCGTCGAGGCGAGCTTTTCGCGTTCGTTGAGCAGATCGCCGACGCCGTTCATGGTCGAGCTGTAGCCCGACTGGCGGGTCATTGCAGCGCCGACTTCCGGGCTCGCCAGGATGGCGTCGAGCAGCTTGTACGCGTTCTCTGCGTTCGGCGCGTTGTTGACGACATTGAGTGTGTAGCAGAAGCCGAACGTGCCTTCCTTCGGCACTGACAGCTGGATCGGATGACCGTCGATGATCAGTTTGGCGGCCGGGCCAGACCACGAATGGGCCAGATAGATGTCCTCGTTGATGAACATCTGCTGCACTTCAGACCCGGCATCATAGTACTTGCGAACCATGTCCTTGTTCTTGATCAGGAAGTCGCGCGCCTCGTTGGTCGCCTTCTGGGCGACGTCCGCTTTACCGGCATAGCTGACGAAGTCGCCGTCATGGCCGAGATATTGCATGACGATGGTCATGAAATCGCTGACGATGTAGGAGGTTTGGCCCTTGAACTGCGGATCGAACATGATCTCCCAGCTCGGCGCCTCCTTCACATAGTCGACGTTGCGGGCGAGACCCTCGTAGCCGGCCAGGATTGGCAGACCCCACAGATTGCCGTCGACACGCGCCCAGGGCGCGTCCTGATAGGCGGGATTGAGGTTCTTCCAGTTGGCAATCTTGCCGGTGTCGAGCGGCTGCAGCAGCTTTGAGCTGATGAACTGCGAATAGCGGTGGCCGGCAACGGTGACGATATCGGTCGACGGATTAGCACCCTCGGCGGTAAGCAGGTTGTACTGTTTGCCCTGGTCGTCGGTCAGACGGATGCGAACCTCGATACCGGTGTCTTTCTGGAACTTGTCGATGAATTCCTGCGGCAGGAACTTGTCATAGGTGGTGATGTTGAGGACACCATTGTCGGCCCAGGCCGGGCGCGGACGAATAATGTATGGCGCCGCAAGAACAGCCCCTCCCGCACCAAGCAGTTTCAGCGCAGTTCTACGATTGATGGATACAATTTCACTCATTTAAGTCCCCCTTTTTTAGTTTTGACTTGTGAGAGCAGGTATTCTGGAATGTTCACGCACCAACTGGGCGCATTCGTCCGCCGGCAACATGGTGTCGCTGCGCGATCTGTAGAAAAGGCCTCCCCGCCTTCGTCCGGTATACCGAACTTTATATCCGCTAAACAGGAATTGACCTGTATAATGGACGAATGTCAAGCGAGCTTTGCAGGAAAATTACTGGATCATCGACCATGATGGGGTGGAATCGAACCCGAGAAAAAACGCACAGGTCCGGTTGACGGAAACCGCCCAGCACGGTCTCTCTGGTTTCGTCGCTCAAAGTCGTGATTAACAGTGATTGCTTTCCTATATCGAGAGATGCCAAACCCGGCAGAGTGACGTGTTTCCGAGAAGACAAGGTTGAATTTTCATGACCGAGAAATCCCCCGCCGATAATTTCCCCGCCGGCTATGCACTTCCTAAGGTCTGGACCTGGGAAGCGGGCAATGGCGGCGCGTTTGCCAGCATCAACCGCCCGATTGCCGGCCCGACCCATGACAAGGCGTTGCCCGTCGGCAAGCATCCGCTGCAGCTCTATTCGCTCGCCACACCCAATGGCGTTAAGGTCACGATCATGTTGGAAGAGCTTCTGGCTGCCGGCCATTCAGGCGCGGAATACGACGCCTGGCCAATCCGCATCGGCGATGGCGACCAGTTCGGTTCCGGCTTCGTCGAAGCCAATCCGAATTCCAAGATCCCGGCGATGATGGACCACGCGCCGAAGGGTGGCGGGGCGCCGGTTCGCGTTTTCGAATCTGCTTCCATCCTGCTCTATCTCGCCGAAAAGTTTGGCGCCTTCCTGCCAACCGAGCTTCGCGCCCGCACGGAAACGTTCAACTGGCTGTTCTGGCAGATGGGCTCCGCGCCCTTTCTCGGCGGCGGCTTCGGCCATTTCTATGCCTATGCGCCGATGCACATCAAATACGCCATCGACCGCTACGCCATGGAAGTGAAGCGTCAGCTCGACGTGCTCGACCGCCATCTCGAAGGCAATCGGTTCATGGCCGGGTCCGAATACACTATCGCCGACATGGCCATCTGGCCCTGGTATGGCGGCCTGGCCCTCCACCAGACCTATGGTGACGCCGGCACCTTTCTCGATGTAGGGAGCTACAAGCACGTCCAGCGCTGGACGGCCGAAATCGCGGCGCGTCCGGCAGTCAAGCGCGGCCGCATGGTCAACCGCCTGAGCGGTGATCCGTCGGAACAATTGCACGAACGCCACGATGCCTCCGACTTCGACACGAAGACGCAGGATAAGATCGCCCAGAAAGAGACCGCGTAAGGAGAGTGGAATGGCCAAGCTGCCTGATATGACGAAACACCGGGGATTTCCCTACGCCATGCCGGGTACAGGCATCCAGTTCGTGATCCGTCGCGCCAATCCAAAGGGGGCAACGCCGATCAAGGCGTTGCCCCGCCATGCGCGGCCGGGCTCGGGAGCGCACCGCATCGACGCGGCCTTCCTCCACGCCCTTTGGCATCATTTCGGCGCGGAACCGTTCGAACGTGGCAATCTTGACGCCGCCCGGCTGAACCTCCTGTTCGGCCGCGAGGTCTTGGCTGTGGACAAGGACTTCGACCCGGTGTCCTATGAAGCCTTGCTCGTCATCAACGAAAAGGTCGCTCGCCAGAGCTTCCCGGAATCGTTCGAGGACGTCTTCGAGGTATGAAGGTAACGGGCCGCGACCAGTGCGCCTGTTAGCGGCCCGCACCAGCAGATACGGGGATCAACGGCGACCTGAGCCAAACGTAGGGCGGATGCAAACTCTCCGAACCTGGAGGCGACAATGCCTCGACGCGACGCCTGAAGGGCGCTGGAACTGCTGCAAAATGCGGGCCATCCTCGCCCCCACGCGCAAGCTGCCCCGATTGAGGGCCGTCAGCTAGTTCGGAGCAATTGCCTTGATACCGGCAGAACTGAGCTGGCCGCATCGCCAGACACCGTAGCCGGCGTTGGTATCCCAGTCATAATAGAAAGCGGCTTCCAATCGCCCTGACGACATGAGGTCGCTAAAAACTGATCGTATCGCCGCCACCGCCCCGGTGCGCTTCTGGTCGTCGAGCGGGCAGGAACGGGCGGAGTTCGCCACGCCCCATTCGGTGATCCAGCAGGGCTTGCCTGTGTCCCCTGCCCCGCAGAAACGAAGGAGTTCGCGGATATAGCCGGCAAGCTTCGGCCCTGCCTTACGTCCCGGATAGACGTGAATGCCATAGGCGTCGACATACTCATCGAGCCCACGCAATTTAAGAAGGGTGATCACTTCTTCCGGGTCCAGGCGCTCCATGCCCCTATGATCCGCCTCCCCGGCGCTCATGTCGGATAAGCCGGCAGAAACGACCACCGCGTCGCGGCTATGGATCGTCGCCTTCAGCTCCTGCCGGGTAATCCTGGCAACCTCCACGTAGGTTGCCAGTCCTCGCTCGAAGGCCTGCCTGTTGCGGATGTCGGAGACACGGCGCGGTGTGACGGCACCGGGTTTTCGATAAACGACGAGATCGCCATTGTAGGCGCTGTAATTGATCTCGTTACCGGGCTCGACGGCCATCAGCGTAACGCCTGCATCGTCCAATCTGCGCAATGCCGCCTTGAGGCTTTCGCGGTACTTCGCCGGATCGAGGTCGGAGAGGCGGCGAATGTCCCAGATACGACCGAAGCCGGTTCGAGCACGAACCTCGTCCGCGTAGTAGTCGGGATTCGCGAGCTGAATCTCCAGCAGGATCTTCAAGCCGAGGCCATGAGCGATCTCGACCGCGTCGATGCTCTTGTCTACCGGGGCCGACAGGGATAGCCGCACGTGGGTTGCGCCGCTCGCGGCGATGTCACCAAGGATTTTTCTCTGCTCGTCGGGTGTCTGCCAAGCGAGATTGACCCTATTGATCCCGACGATCGCCGCCGGGTTTTGATCCTGTGCGATCGCCGATCCGGTCTCGAAGACAAGAAGCGAAATCAGCGCGCAAAGAAGGACTTTGCGCGCTGCAACCTTCCATGCCACGCGCTCAGATCCCAATCTGGCCGAGCACATTTCTGAAGTTGGTCTCACAGGCGCGATAACGGTCGACGGCCGCCTCTGCGTCGATCTTGGAAAGGAAGTTCGAAAGATAGGTCCGCTTCTCGGCCTCGCGATTCCAGGTTGCCGCCTCGATATAGGGGAAGCCGATGAACTCGAGCATTTCGCGCATGCGGTCGTCCACCGCGATCATCAGCGCCGGAACGCCGGCCTGCATGCCGATGATGCAGCCATGGAACCGACGGCCGAAACACATGTCTCTGGTCGTCGTCCAGCCTCGCCATTGGTTTGTGTCGAAGAAGGCGATCAGCTCGTGTTCGCGCTGCCACTTCTCCTTGTGCTTGTACTGCGTCGCCCCGGTAATACGTCCACTGGCGCGATCGTAAACCGGGGTCGTATCCTCACCCGGCAGGTCAAGATTGTAGGCGATGACCTCGTCCTGGACCACATAGCTGGCAACGGACTTCGGCCCCAGTAGTGCGTGCGCGTCGACGATCGTGTCGGCGACGCTGCCGAGGTAACCACCGAAGGCGATCTTCTGCGCGTCCGCCAAGGCCGGATTGGCGAGTGCCGTCAGCGACCGGACCATTTCGTTCGGGGCGAAATAGAGCGAGGGGCAGCCCGTCGGCTTGACGAATTTCATCCCCTGCTCTCTCAGGAACTCCGCGGTAAAATAGCCGCGTGTCAGGAAGAAGCTTTCCCTGTTCCTGAGCACGTCCAGGAACTTGAGCGTGCCTGCCGGCAGCAACTCCTTGAGACCTTCCTTGCGCTGGATGCCGATGCCCATCACCACCACGGGCATCTTCAGCTTGGCGAAAACCTCGGCTTCGAGATCGGCGGAATATCCGGGCCGCAACAGGTTGGCGGAAGCGAAGACACAGATATCGAATTCGCGGTTTGCCTGCTCGTAGAGCTCGTCCGAAGTACGATTGTTGGCGAGGTGCCAGAAGGGAACATAGGTGACATCGTGCCCCCGCAGGCTTTGTGCGGCACCCTCGCCGATCAGATAGTTGCCGGTATTGGCTATTCTCCTGACCTGGGAGAGGAAGTCCTTCTTCGCCGTCACCTCGTCGAAATAGGGGCGGTGGTGCACCGTCATGCCGGCAACTGAGCCGATCGTGCGCTGCAGATACGAGGGGATCCCTGTAAGTAAGATACGCATAACTGTCCTTTGAACGAGCGCTTAGGAGGATGCCGAGTTCTGCTAGTGACCGATGCCGATTTCCCGCAAAGTCGAACGGAATCTGCGCTCGCGATCGGAATATCTGTCAACGAGTTCCGAAGCATTGAGCTTCCCAAGATGGTCGGCGACGAATTCGCTGCGGTTCTCGGCGCTGTCGATCTCGTTGATGTCGACTGCAGGCAATCCGGTGTAACCGAGCATTTCGCGCATGCGGTCGTCTACCGCGACCATCAGGCTCGGTACGGCCGCCTGCATGGCGATGATCGAGCCGTGGAAACGGCGGCCCAGATTGAAGTCCATCGACGAAGCCCAGGCTCGCCACTGATTGGTGTCGAAGAAGGTGCGCACCTGGAATGGCTTGCCGAGCCTGTCGGCGCCGGGATAGGCGAGGTTGCCCACCATGGTGCCCGACGCCGTGTCGTAGACGCGGCCCTCCCCATTGGGCTCGACGCTCATGTCGAAGTGGAGAAACTCGTCCTGGACCACGTATTGCGGGACGCTATCGCCGCCAGGCAGAGCCTTGGCATCCAGGACCGTATCCTGGTTGCCGCCAAGGTAACCGGAGAAAATGGTGCGCGCCTTGCCGACATCGACCTCAGGCAGCTTTCTGAGCGATTTCCGCATGTTGTCGGGCATGAAATAGACGGACGGGCAACCGGTCGGCCGCACGAAGTTAAAGCCTTGATCTTTCAGGAAACCTTCCGTCTCGAAGCCGCGCGTCAGGAAGAAGTGCTCACGCTCCTTGAGAATGGCCAGCAGCCGCTTCGTGCCCTCTGGCAGGTTGTTCTCCAGATCCTTGCGGTTCTGCTGACCGATGCCGAGCATGACGATCGGCATCTTGAGCTGCTCGAGCACATCGGCTTCCGCGTCAGCCGAAAGCCCCTTGCGCAGCAGATTGGCGCAGGTGAAGACGCAGATATCGAAATTCGAGTTGAATTCGTCGAGGCCGACGCCATTCTTGGCGCAATTATAGAGATGCCAGAACGGCACGTGCTTGGCGTGGGGTGAAAGCGCGCGCAGGGCACCTTCGCCGATGAGATAGTTGCCGGTGTTGCTGATATTGCGCAACTCCTGCAGAAACTCCTCTTTCGTCTCCGGCTGTTTTTGACGCTCCGCATAGGAGACAGACAAACCGTGGGCGCCATTGACGAGGCGGGTGTAGTGACCGGGAATACCGGTCACAAGAATCCTTGCAGGCATGCAATCGACCTTTCTGCTTGAAATACCGGCGTGGGCTCAACTGGCCGCCCGGATGCCGGCGTCTACCGCTGGATCCGCTGGAAAGACGGCCGTTCTTGACTGGGACGAGTTATCGACCCAGGTGTCGCACCACGCGAGAAACTGCGAAAACGAGGATGTCCACGAACGACGGGATGCAGTCTTGATGCAGCCTTCGATCAGCGGAGCAAGTTGGTCTGGGTTGCGGGCAACCGCCTCGATGGCCTGTGCCATCGACCTGACGACTTCGGGATCGGCGGCCGCATGGATCAGCACGCCATCTTCGCCGTCGATGATGAGTTCGTCGACGGCGCCAACCGCCGTGGCAATCGGAACGCATCCGAGCTGCTGTGCCTCGGCGATGGCGAGCGGCGCACCTTCCCAACGGGACGGCATGACGAGCACATCCGCCCAGGACAGTGCCTTGATGAGTTCCTTGCTGGCGAAGGCCGGTGGACGGACGTCGACGGAGAGATCCTTCAATCGTTCCGTCCATGAGACGCTCGAGTCGGCAAGAATCTCGCCGCCGACGGCACGCGCCTCGAATGGAACATTCCTCGCTCGAAGCTCGGACAACGTGGCCGCCAGCCTGTCGATCCCCTTCTGCCGATCAAGCCGCCCCATGTAGAGCACGTGCAAGCGCGCATCGTCGCGCGGCTGCCGTCGGGCGGCGATCACGTCTGCCTGGACTTTCGGTGGCACCGTAAAGCCCGCGCTGTTGGAGACGGCAAAGACCTTTGCGTGCGGCACGCCGAAACTGTGCAGGTAGGTCTTCAACTGCTCGGAGCAGGTCAGGAACGCGTCATAGCAATGTTCGTGAGCGATCGCGGCAAAAGGCTGGCCCGCCGGGCGCTTGAACGCGGTGTTGTCGACGACGTGAAGATAGCATGCCGTTCGCGTTCCCTCGGAACGCAGCCGGGCGATGAGGGGATGGACGGCCATGACATGGTTGTTGATCACCAGATCGAAACCAGACAGCTGGCCCTTCAACGCCTGCCAATCGACTCCATGCTCGTCGGCGATAAAATCCTGTCCGAGGAATGAGCCCGACCCGCCCCATGCAGGAACGCCGGCATCCCAGAAGTGAATGTGATCAAAGCTCGCATCGAATTCGTCGATGACATCCATCTTGGCGCTGCCGAGCACGAACAGATGTGTTTCGAAACCGGTTCGCTTCAGCTCGCGCGCGACAGCATAAATGACCTTTTCGGCCCCACCGAAAGAGGCGTTCGGCACCAGCAGAGCCGCAGTGCGCTTGCCGGAGCTGTGCCCGAGCGGCAGGACCGGCGAACCGCCGACTTCCCTTCGCAGCTCCTTGTATAGCTCGCCATAGGGCACCAGCCGCGAAGGCCGCCATGTCCACCGTTTGCCCGCCGTATGGCGCAAGGGGCTGGAAGCAATGGCATTGATGCAATTGATCATCATCTGCTGCGGCGTGATCAGCGAACGGCGCGACAGGCTCTTGGGGAAGGGAAAGCGAACTTTCAGCAGCGTCACCGTCGGCCAGACCTGCTGGTTGCCGATCGATGCGAACCACTCCAGCGCGTTGTTCTGGATCACGTCTCTGACCAGCGGCGTCGGAAGGAAAACAAGGTCAGCCGGGCCGACATTCTGCGAACCTGCCGGTAGTGCAACCGCCTCGATCCCACGCTTCACGCCGTCATTTGCAAGTTGAACGAACAACGCGTTGGTATTTTCGCTCAACCGCTCCAGGTGGGCGAGAATGTTTGGAAGCATGCGCGAGCGGAGCAAGAGATCGAAAGCCGAACCACTGCCCGCCACGAGAAAGGGCGGGAAGTGTGCATTGTCGGGTTCGCCGACATTTGCCCAGAACGCCGGGATGATGTCGTCCAGCCGAAGCACGGTTGGTGCCTTGGTCGGATCGGTAAACAGCGAGATCGACGCATTTTCGGTTCGGGCGAAGAGATAGCGCGGCGCTTCCTCATGCTCGAAATCGACGAGCATCGGGCGGCGATACAGAGCCTTGTGGCGTTTTCTGAGGTAACTGACCGAAGTAGCGCGCTCCCGGTTGGCTTCCTTGAAACGGCTTTCGGCGCGCAACCGATACTCAAAGACCGTGTCGTGGCATGGCACCCCGACGAAGCCATTCTCGATGCAGGACAACCAGAATTCCCAGTCCTCAAATCCGTTCTGCCGGTCGTCGCTGAAGCGCACGCCGGCGCGGAAAACGTCGATGGAAATCAGCGATCCCGTGTCGCAAATGTTGTCCGTGATGCAATGCGCCAGCCGCGAATACTGATTGCCGTAATGCGCGCGCCAGGACACGGAGAACGTATCGATGTTGGTATAGACCCAGCCACAAGCACTGCTGCCGAGCTTTTCATAGAGTGTCTCTATGGTGCGAGGCAGAACACGATTGTCGGCATCGAGGAAATACACCGCCCGCGCCTCGGGCAGATGCTCGAGAATGAAGTCGATGGCGCGGTTGCGGGCACCACCTGGCCCCGCGTTGCGGCCGAATATCACGTGAATGAACGGATGGACCGCAGCATAGAGCAACAGCTGGTCGAACGTTTCGTGGCACGGGTCGCCATCGACCGAAACCACGATCGCGAGCCTGGAGGTGTTCAGATCGGACGCAAGAGCGGATTCGATGGCTTCCAGGACAAGCGCCGCATGACCGTAAAGCGGCATCGCGATGGCGATGAGATCGGCCTCCGGATTACCTGGCATTCAGGGCCTCCGTCGACTGCTTTACCAGTCGGAAGCTCGACAACTTGAGCCAGCAAAAATCGACGGTCTCATCCACGGCCCGGCTGAGGATGATCAGATCCATTGGCACGCGGATCGCTTCGTCCATCTGCATGCTGATGCTGATGGATTGCTGGGCACCGACTTCGCGCCAGCCGCTGAACAGGGTCGAAGGTTTCACCGAACCCTTGCGCGCGAGCTCGGCGACTTCCGCGCGCGCGTTCGAACTGGCGGGGCTCAGGAGAAAACTGACTGCTGCCGGCGCGCCCTTGGGATGATCGATAATGGCGCTTGCCGACAACGAGACGGTGCCAGGCTCGATGGCGCGGTTGATCGCCCCGGCTGAGATACCGGTCGGCAGGGGGTGGCAGACGATCGCATGTTCGTGTTCGAGGAACCGGATCGTCTGGAAATCCGGGACGATCTGGGTCACCGAAACGTCAGTGATCTGGCTGAGCTTCTCGATCCCCAGCCTGTAATCGACGGTGAATTGTCCTTCCAGCAAACTGGTGGGAGCGATCATGTTCGCGGTGCTGGCGGGCTTGACCCCGGGCAGCCCCGTAAACACCCGGAACGCAAGCGGGCGCAGGTCAAGGTCGGGATGCGGATGTTCCGATCGCGCCGAGTAGCGCTCGCTGGCGATGTGGTGCCCGAGCGAAAGGCCAAGCGCGTCGGAGCCGCTTGCTGATACGCGCAGGCGAAGTGTCCTTGCCGCGCCGCCGCACGCACGCGGCAGAGAAAAGAAGTTCCAGCCGGAAACCAGGCCGACATAGGGAACATTCCATTCCGCCACGCCTTCGCCACTTTCCAGGTAGTTCAAAGTGACGATGAGCTCTCCACTGCCCTTCGGCAATGAGTGCAGGTGAAGCGCGAAGCCGGCGACCCCGAGGCTCGAGACGGGCAGGAGCTGCTCGATGAACGCGCTGCTCAACAGCTGCCCTACACCCTCGTCCTTCGGATCGGCAAAGGGATCATGGGCAAAGACTTCGGCAACCGGCTCCCAGTTTCGCGCATGGAAGGCGTCTTCCAGAAGGCGATAGTTTTCGAACAGTTCTTCGCGCTCACGCCTCAGCACGGCGAGTTCCGACGTGATCGAAGCCGAATATCGGGCGAGCCGGCCTACTCCGTCTTCGGCAAGCGCACGCAGGAGCGCCGAGCTCTCCGCCACATTGACCGGGTCAAGACGCAGGACCGCCAGCTCCGGGAGCGTTCGCAAGGCAGACAGTCGCGCCAGCCCCTTCTTCAGGTCCACCTCTGCCTTGTCGGAAAAGGCGACCGCGGCGATCGGAAACGTATCCTTCAACGTGTCGAAGGAACCACCGTCGGCTTCCACATAGTCCACCAGATGGGCAACATTGCTGCCCTGCAAGATCGCCCGATCGCGATCCGATGCCAGAAGCAGCTTTTTCAAACCGAGCCGAGGCCCCATGGCGGAGTGTCTTACTTCTTGCACGTAACGCCCTCAGAAGAAACGATAACGCATATCGATGGAGTTTCTGAACCGACGACAGCTATACTGTCGATCGCCATTCATCACGCTAATTACGTAGCAGTGAATTTCGCAGTGCACAACGGCAAAATACATAGCCAACCCAACAATAAACATAACAAATACTTCAATATTTGAAGTATCTTGAAATGTTATTGTCACATTGCTGGGGGACGCCCCGTCATCGTTGTCATGAGGTCTCGCTGACGCAGCAGGCAATCCTCGAGCCGGAAGCGCCGCTCGACAGTCCTTCGCGCTGCCGCCCGCATGCCGACGGACGCCTGCGGATTGCTGACGGCGCCGAGGATTGCTTCACTGAGCGCGTCGGCGTCGAAGAACGACACAAGGATACCGTTGTGACCCGAGCGAATGACTTCGCGAACCGGAGGCGTGTCGGATCCGATAACCAAGGCGCCGCATGCCATGGCCTCGAGCACGGACCAGGAAAGCACGAACGGATAGGTCATGTAGACATGGGCCGCGGAGACCTGAAAAAGTTGGCGAAGGATGTGGTGCGGGACAACGCCTGGAAAGATGATGTTGTCAGGCGGCACGTCGAGCGAGGCGAGCAGGTGCGATTTCCACGAACCACCACCAGGAGGCGGCGGCCCGTAGCTGGTTCCGTCACCTCCGACGAAGACGAAAACCGTGTCAGGGCGCTTCTTCACGACCTGTGCGGCGGCCTGCAGTGCCTGGGGAAAACCACGATAGGGCTCAAGATCGCGGGCGACAAAGGTGACCACCGGCGGATCATTGGCCTTCAGCACGCGACCGTCCGGAAGCCGCACCGACGCCGAAGCGTTGGGGCGGAACAGCGCGGTATCGATACCTTCGTGGCAAACGGCAATGCGCTCGCGCGTATCGGCGGGATAAAGGCTCTTTTGCCATTCGGTGGGGCTGATGCCGCCATCCATGGCTTCCAGTGACAGCAATTGCGCGACGTTGCGCAGTCGCAATCTCTTGCGCTCTTCGAGGTCGGGTTGATCGTCGGGCGCAAAGCCGATATCGGCCCCCTGCGACCGATAGAAAAACTCGCAGTAGCCAAGGGCCGGAATGCGAGGAAGGGCATCCTTGACGAACATCATGCTGCCCCAGCCGATGTGGCCGACGACGATGTCCGGCGTCATGTCCTGTCGCGTCATCGCATCGAGCGTTTCGGCAACGCGATGTCCGATCCGGGCATGGTGATCCGGCACCGCCATGTGCCGAGCGATGGCCGCGGACATGCGCGGCCCGGGCTCGGCCCGGTGCCGAATGACGCGCACGGACGGAATCTTCTGATCCACGGTTTCGGTGATCAGGCTGACGCTGTTGCCCGACCGCACCAGGTCAGCCGCCAACGCGGCGAACTGGCCGAAGCCGCGCCGATGAACAAATGCCACATGCATGCTATCTAATCCGCTACCTGAATGACGTCCACATTGGGTTCCGCCCGGTCACATGTCGTAACGTGACGCGCTGCCCCAGACGAGTTCGAGTTGATGCAGGGTCTGAAAGGCGGTCTCCAGGTTCTGGCGATCCTGATGGCCGCGATTGAGCGCCCGCTCGTAGGCCATCGCCGCGTCGCGCAAGTTCGCCCTCAGCAGCCGGCCCTTTTCCGTCAGCTTGATGCGCGCCGAACGCTTGTCGCGCTGGGAGGCAACCCGATCGATGTAGTCGCCATCTGCCAGTTGCTTCAGATAGTACGACACGTTCGAGCCCACATAGTGCCCGCGATCGAGCAGCTCGGCCACCGAAAGCTCGGCATCTCCGATTGCCAGCAAGACCATGGCCTGAGCCGGACCGATGTCGTCGACACGCAGCTTGGTCAGCTCGGCGCGCACCAAACCGGAAAACCGCCTGCTCACCCTCTCCATCAGGCGCGCAAGCTCGAAATAGGTCAGCTGTCGGCAATCGTTCGCGGCTTCGGTTTGATCGTGGGCTCCTACCGCCTTCGACGTCTGGTCCTCCTGCTGGAGCAACGCCACATCTTTGATCCCCGTGGACGGATAGAGTACTCTTTCATTCATCCAACTCTCCATTTCGAAATTTACTTCAAATCTTGAAGTAAACCAGACTACAACAACCCCTCCCCTCTACCTTGAACTTGCATTACCTCTTACTTTTGTGCCACACATAGCGAAGCAATACTACGCTTCACCATATTTTAAAGCCAGACGTCCTCCACGGATGGCTTTAACGTCAACCTCAGGCTACCGCCCATGCGTGATACTGTTCGGAACGAGACGATAAGCAACGCTCAAATTTTAGGGGTTCTGCGCCAGGATGAGATTATCAATCCAAGATTGCTAATATTGCAAGCCAAGCGTGTGTTTCTTTCCGTATCACTTTACGCCGCATTGCTCAGTGTCTGCATAAGCCTGCTTCAACTCACGATACCGCTGTTCATGTTGCAGATTCATGACAGGGTTCTCAACAGCCAGAGCTTTGATACGCTTACCATGCTGACGCTGCTCGCGATCAGCGCATTGGTCGTCTATGGGGTCCTAGATCTTATCCGAGCCCTAGCTTTCCAGGCGATGGGCAGCGCCATCGTGCGAAGACTGAATGCTCCGGTTCTGGCATCGGCGGTGCAGGCATCGGTGAACCAGGGGCTTACTCGCGCCGCCCAATCCCTCCGCGACCTGTCGGAACTTCGCAGCTTCCTCACTTCATCGGCGGTGGTCGCGCCGCTCGACGCCGCTTGGTCCCCGATTTTTCTAGGGGCGCTGTTCCTGCTGCATCCGCTTTTCGGCCTGATCGGCGTCGTGTCCGTGGTGTTGCTCGTGTGCTGCGGACTGGTCAACGATTTGATGACGCGCCAGCTCACCAAGGAGGCCAACCAGGCGAATGTCGAAGCGGTCTCAAAGATCGCCGGCTCCCTTAGGCACGCCGAAGCGATCGAGGCGATGGGTATGTTGCCGGCGCTCGCAAAGCGCTGGCGCGGCCTGCAAATCCACGCTTTGGGCGCTCTTGAGGCCGGAGGGACCAGGAGCAGGGCGATGGCGTCGCTGACGCGCAGCCTGCGCTATTCGATCCAGGTGATCACGCTCGCCGCCGGCGCCCTGCTGGTTCTCGACCAGGCCATCACCCCCGGCCCGATGATGGCTTCGAGCATCCTTGTCGGCCGTCTGCTCATCCCCTTCGACACGATCATTGAAAACTGGCGCCAATGGGTGCTTGCCATTGCCGGCTGGCGCCGGCTCGAGGCGGCGATCGGCGAAGATCTGGCAATCCGCCAGACGACACCAACGCCCCATTCGGTCGGCGACGTGGGCGACATGATTGTGGATAAACTCGTTTACGCCGTCCCCGGCGTCGAGGTTCCGATCATCAAGGGCATTTCTTTCTCGCTTTCCCCCGGCGAAGTGTTGGGCGTGGTCGGCCCGTCGGCCGCCGGGAAATCGACGCTGGCCCGGCTGCTGGTCGGCATCTTGAAGCCGACCTCGGGCGGGGTCTTTCTCGATGGCCACAATACTTACCTTTGGGAGCGCGGGTCCTTCGGGGAATCGGTCGGATACCTCCCGCAATCGGTATCGCTGCTGGAGGGCACGATCCGCGAAAACATCGCCAGAATGGAAGATGGGGACCCCTACAAGGTCATCGAGGCCGCGCGGCTTGCAGAAGTGCACGAGATGATCGGCCGCCTGCCGCTCGGCTATGACACGCCCGTCGGCGATGGTCACCTGACGCTTTCCGGTGGACAAAGGCAGCGCATCGCGCTGGCGCGCTGCCTCTACAATCGCCCGCGCCTAGTCGTTCTCGATGAACCAAATGCCAACCTCGATTCGCTGGGCGAGCGCGCGCTGGTGCGTGCGATCCAGCGCATGCGCGACCAGGGTGCCATCGTCATCATGATCGCCCACCGGCCATCGATCATGCAGGTCGCCGACAAGCTTCTTGTCCTCGAAAATGGTCGCATCAGCCAGTTTGGGCCGCGAACGGATATCCTGACGACCGTGCCTGGGCCCGGCGAAACTCGGCGCGAGGTTGCTTCCGCATGACCGACAAACACATGCTTCCGCTTCGTCCGCAGCCTTCAGAGCCCGTTGTCAGACCGCTGGCAAAAATCGCCCCTCAGGCGGCACCGACCCTGGCCGATATCGATGAGGCGCATTCCGAACGCGCGCTTCGCCGCCTGATGGTCGCGGGGCTTGCGACCATCATCGTATCCTTCGGCGGCTTCTTCACATGGGCGGTGTCGACGGAACTCAGCAGCGCGACCGTTGCCAACGGCAGCGTGATCGTCGATTCCAAGCGCAAGACGATCAGCCATTTCGAAGGAGGCGTCATGGGGCGCCTTCTGGTTCAGGAGGGCGAACAGGTGGCCGTGGGTCAGCCGCTCATCCTCTTGGAAGACACGCGGGCACGCTCCAACTTGAATGCCCTCACCAGCCGTCGCATCGGCCTCATTGCCAGGCTCGCCAGGCTCAAGGCGGAACAGGACGGCGCCGCCGCAATCGCCTTCCCTAAAAATTTCGGCGAAGCCGGCGAGATCGCCGTCGACGAAGCGATCAAGGCGGAGAATGTCTTCTTCGACAAGCGACACGAGGCCAAGGCCGGGCGCGTCGACGTTCAGACGAAAACGATCGAGGAATACGGCGAACAGACAAAATCGCTGCTCATTCAGCTTGAAGCGACCGACCGGCAGATCGCCCTCATCACCGAACAGCGCACCGCAATCGCCACGCTGGTCGAGAAGGGCTTCGTGCAGCGCGCGAAGCTCATAGAGGTCGATACGCGCCTGAGTGAGCTCGCCAGAGCGCGCGGCGAACTGGCCGGCGACAAGGCGCAGGCAGAAAAGGCAAGGGCTGGCGCCCAACTCGCGCTGATCGGCATCGAAAGCGAGTTTCAATCGACCATCGCGGGTGAGATCACCACGGCGCGCATCGACCTGACGGATGTCGAAGAACAGATCGTTGCGGCAAAGGATGTCTTGCGGCGCATGGAAATCCGCTCGCCCCAGGCAGGCGTGGTCAGCAACATCTGGCTGCGTACCCCCGGAAGCGCTGTCACGCCCGGCCAGCCCCTGATGGAAATCGTACCCGAAGACGAGCCGTTGGTCGTCGAGATGCGCGTCAACCCTCGTGACATCGACAGCATATCGGTGGGCTCTCCGACGCAGATCCGTCTGACCGCCTACAATCAGCGCTCGCGCATGCCCTTCAATGGCGCGGTGATCTACATTGCCGCGGACCAGACGGTCGATGAGAAGTCGGGTGCCTCCTATTTCACCGCTCGCGCCAAGATCGATGCGGCGTCTCTTGCCGCCGATCCCGATGTTCGCCTGTATCCGGGGGCGCCTGCCGAGGTGCTGATCGTGCACAAGGCACGCCGCGCCATCGACTACCTGGTGTCTCCGCTGACAGAAAGCTTCAATCGCGCCTTCAGGGAAGATTGATCCAGCGCCGGCAAGCGGGATACGTAGTAAATTACTACAAATATTGAACTAGTTTGCCGCTAAACTACCCAATGAATCGCGAAAAACTATGCATAGTTTAATTTCTGTATTGATTTCCCACGAACATTGGCAATAATGTCGCGAAGATTTCATGATTTAATCTGGAATCTATGTTGAAATATATTCGAGGCCGATGCACACTCCCGGCGCATCAACATCGACCTGGTCGGTGGACGTGCGATTTATCCACCAAGAGGAGAGGCAGATGGCCACACTAGAAGGCGGCGCATACGACGACGCGCTGTTCGGCTCTCGCTTCAACGATTTCATCCATGCTCGAGCGGGTGATGATTTCGTGAGCGGCGGCAACGGACATGACATCATTTTCGGTGACGAAGGTGACGACCAGCTTTTCGGCGGCAACGGCAACGATACGTTGTTTGGCGGCGAAGGCGACGACGTTCTCTATGGCGAGAACGGCAACGATACGCTGACCGGTGGATGGGGTGACGATCTCCTTTCCGGCGGCAAAGGCGACGACATTTTGCTCGGCGGTCAGGGTAACGACTTCCTGTCCGGCGGCAAAGGCAGCGACATGCTCTTCGGCGGTGGCGGCAATGACGTCATCGACGGCGGCGCTGGCGACGACCTCCTGGTTGGCGGTGCCGGCAGTGACGTCTTCGTATTCGACGGCGGCGGCGGCAACGACGTCATCCTCGACTTCACGCCCGGCGAAGATCTGCTGCAGATCTCGAAGGGCATCAATGGTCTCGATATCACCTCGCCTGACGACCTCGCTTCGCGGGTCACCCAGGTCGGCGGCAATGTCATCATCGACCTCGGCCACGGCGATTCACTGACCCTGGTCAACGTCGACGTCGACGACATTCACGCAAATCCCGAGAACTATTTCACGGTTCACTAAGCGTGGACTAGGCGTGCCCTGCATTCCTCCCGCAGGGCGCGCACTCCAAGAGGGATTGAATTTGCCGTTCAGCGATATCAAGCAGCCGAATACCGATCATCGGGACGCAAAGGCATTTCGTTTAGGGTCGGACCTGGCTGTTCTCATCTGGGACCTGCCGCCGGGGCTGCCAATTCCAACGCGGCCGGTGCTGACGATGTCAGAGCCGCCGGTGCCGCTCGTGAGCGTAACTCTTGCGCTCGTTGACGGACATCAGCGAACGCTGTGGGCGATGCGGACAGCGAGAGCGCCGATGTCAGCCGTCATTGCCGTCGAAGGCAGCGACAGCGTAGTGCCGATCAACATCGAACCGGCAAGCGGTCTGCCTCCCCTCGACATGGAGCAGCTGTTCCTGGAACTCGCGCCGGAAGCGCGTATCAGATTTCTCAACGTCCTGCTGACGACGTGGCGAAGCGCATTCAAGGTCGCTAGCGACCCATATTTCTCACTTATCGTCGAAGACGCCCTCAACGCATTGGCGCCAACGCCTCGACCGGCGCGCATCACCTGCGAGCTGGGCCGCGGACGGTTCTTGATCGAAACGACCATCAATCCGGAGTTCGACGACAAGCTCGGGATCTATGTCGTGGGCGCGGCAAGCGTCAGCCAATTAAGGCCGAAGGCGGTCATCCGTCGCGGCACACGCTCGGCCTGGCAGGCCTGCCACTTCATTGCCGAGATGCCAAGCCTCAGCCCACCCTTCCAGATTGTGCTGCTCAGCAAGAACGGCATCGCCATAAGACAGCTTTCCGAGCGCGAAGCGCAATGTCCAAGCCTTACGCGCTGGTGGGCAGACAATCGCGACGCGCTCGAACTGCGCGAATTGCTCGTTCAGCATCTCGCCGCCTGGCCGAACGGTGGACCGGCGACCGCAATCGACCTGCAGGTCCGGGCGCCCTTGAAAGAACGTCACGTTCCGAGAGCGGCACAGCAGCCATCCGGACAGGTCGACCTGGCGCTCGCCCTTTCCGACAGCCTGCTGGTCGGCGGATGGTATCATGATCCGTCATCCATGCTCGCCGGCATCGACTATTTGCAGGCGGATGGCAAAGCGGTGCCGCTGGACGGCAATATCTACGAATTCCCCGGATGGGCGCAGACACAGGCCGACAAATCGAAGACGGACGTGACCGGCTTCGTTGCCCGGCTACCCCTTGATCAACCGCTCGGCCCACTGCTTCAGCCGCGTTTTCAGATGCGGCTTGCCTCCGGGGCCGTGAAATCCCTCATCCCGCCGCCGCAACCCTTCGAACCCGTGCTGCAGCGAAACCAGATCCTGCGCGCGGTGCCGCCGCAACATGCCATCGACGATGCATTCCGCACGATACTTGCGCCGGCGCTTAGAGAAGTGGAGCAACGCCTGGGCAAGACGGTCGAGGTCAAGCGGACGAGAGACTACGGCCTGCCGCAGCATGCACCGCTCGTTTCCATCGTCATCCCGCTCTACAAGGTTCTCGATTTTCTCCGCTTCCAGTTGTCGGGCATGGCGACGGACCCCTGGCTCATGGAAAACGCGGAACTGGTCTTCGTTCTGGATTCCCCGGAAATTCAGGACGAGACCGAGCATCTGCTCGGCGGGCTGCACCTGTTGCACGGTTTGCCCATGCGGCTGGTGGTCATGAACCGGAACGGCGGCTACGCGCGGGCGTGCAATACCGGCGCGCGTATGGCGCGCGGCTCCGTTCTGGTCATGCTCAATTCCGATGTCGTGCCCTGCGAACCCGGCTGGGTGCAGACACTGATAGATCCGATCATGAGCGGGGCGTACGGCGCGGTCGGCCCCAGGCTGATCTTCGAAGACAAATCGCTGCAGCACGCAGGCCTCTATTTCGGCCGCGACCAGCGTGGGATCTGGCTGAACCACCACTTCTACAAGGGCATGCCCAGCGACTACATGCCGGCGCAGCAGGCGCGAACGGTTCCCGGTGTCACGGGCGCCTGCCTCGTCACCACGAGGGATCTCTACGAGAGCGTCGGCGGCTTCACCGAGGACTATATCATCGGTGATTATGAAGACAGCGACCTTTGCCTGAAGATCCGCCGGGCCGGCTTCGAGATCGGCTATGAGCCGTCGGCCTGCCTGTATCACTTCGAGCGCCAGTCGATCCGGCGCAGCCAGGACTACATGCGCGGGGTCGCCAGCCAATACAACTCCTGGCTCCACACACAGCGCTGGGACGATGACATCGCCGCGCTGATGGCGCGCGACTATCGATCGCCGAGCAGCCTCAAGACCGCGTCTCCCGATGACCACGCAATTGAATGGACGAATGCATGATCGATGCCCTGCCCCGCGATGAAATCGGTGCACCACCGCCACTGGACGACGCACATCTTCGCTGGCTGACCGACAGCGTGTCGCGCAACCGGTTCCTTCCGCAGCCGGACGCGAACAGCATTTTTGTCGGCGACGGTGATTTCCGTGCGATCGGCGCGGAGTTTCTCGGACATTTCATCCGCATGGGCGGCTTGCGGGCCAATCATCGTGTCCTCGATATCGGCTGCGGCATCGGTCGCATGGCCGTGCCGCTCACCCAATATCTCGATGGCGACCGAGGCCGTTATGATGGCCTCGATCCCGTGGAGGGCGGCATCCGCTGGTGCCGGTCGACGGTGACGCCGACCTATCCGAACTTCACCTTCCAACGCCTCGACATCGCCCATGATCTCTACAACCCGACGGGGACGATCAAGGGCCGCGAACTGAAACTGCCATTTGCAGACGCGCAGTTCGATTTCATCATCATGACGTCGGTCGTCACGCACCTGCCGGCCGACGAGGTCATGGCCTATCTGGCGGAGATCGTCCGGGTCCTGGCACATGGCGGCCGTCTGTTCATGACCGCCTTCATCGTCGACGAGATCGCCAGGCGAAATGCCACGGGGCGGCGCGATCCGCGCCTTGCCTTCGAGCGCGCCGGCCAGGGGCCCTGCTGGTTCGTACCGGGTCAGCCGCCGTTGGCCGCCGTCGGCTTCGACGATGGTTTTCTCGACGGCGCGTTCAATCGCACCGGTCTCTCGCTCGCGCTCAAGTCCTTTGGCCATTGGCGCGAACCGGGCGGCACACACTATCAGGATGTGCTCGTGGGTGAGCGTCACCGGAGCCGCCCATGAGCAAGCGCATTCTCGTGGTGGCGCACAATCATCCGGCCCTTCATCCCGGCGGCACGGAAGTCTTTGCGCACGATCTCTTCCGCGCCTACCAGCGCGCAGGACACGAGGCCCTGTTCCTGGGCGCGGTCAACCAGGTCCATCGCGAGGCCAGACCGGGCACGAGTTTCCAGGCCATTGGGCCGACAGGCGACGAAATCCTGCTTTGGGCGGGGCATTTCGATCGCTTTTTCATGAGCCAGATCGACCTTTACGGTTTCGTGCCGGATCTGGTGGAACTGCTGCGCGAATTCCGGCCCGATGTGGTGCATCTCCACCATATTCTGCTGATGGGCGCCGAGTTTCCACATATCGTGCGCAGAACGCTGCCGGCGTGCAAGATCGTCATGACCCTGCATGATTACTACCCGATCTGCCATCATGACGGCCTGATGGTGCGCACCGACAAGCGGGAGCTCTGCCATGGTTCAAGCCCGGACCGTTGTCACGCCTGCTTCAAGGACATCAAGCCCGACCGCTTCGCGCTCAGGGAACAACATCTCAAGGCGCTTCTGAGCACGGTTGATTGCTTCGCCGCGCCGAGCGAGTTCCTGAAACGACGCTATGTCGACTGGGGAATTGCCGAAGACCGCATCTCCGTCATTGCCAACGGCCTACCGCCCCAGGCGTTTGAGGCCGGCAAGGACAAACCCAAGAGCGGACGCCCCGTCTTCGGCTATTTCGGCAATCTGAACCCTTGGAAAGGGACAAAGGTGCTGCTGGAGGCGGCGCGCCAGCTGATCGCCGATGGCGTCGACTTCGAGCTGCGCGTCCATGGCGGCGCACCGTTTCAGACCCAGGAATTCGTCGCCGACATCGACCGCCTGTTTTCCGAAACCGCGCCCTTCGTCCAGCGGCGCGGCCCCTATCGGCGAGAAGATGTGGCAGCCCTCATCGGCGGCGTCGACTGCACCGTTGTCCCCTCCATCTGGTGGGAAAATGCGCCGCTGGTGATCCAGGAGGCGCAAGCGCAGGGACGCCCGGTGATCGCCAGCAATATCGGCGGAATGGTCGAACTGGTCAGGAACGGCGTCAATGGCCTGACCGTGGCACCCGACGATCCACGCCAGCTCGCAGCCGCCATGCGGCAGGTCATCGAAAAGCCGACGCTTCTGCGCCAGCTTTCCGGCCGAGCCGTTCGCCCTGATGACATCGACACCACAGCCGGTCGTTACCTTGCTCTTTTCCATCTCCAGCAGGTTCAGGCCGCATAAAGAGGACCCATGGCCCAAGTCGCAGAAAAACTCGACACGCCGCCGCCCGAGAATGAAGGCGCCAAACCCATCAACGGTCGCGTCGATGCCATCGATGGGGGACGCCTGTTCGGCTGGGCGCACGATCCCGCCGCCCCCGGCCAACGGCTCAAAGTGCGCGTCCTCCTCGATGGCGCACCGGTCGCCGAAGCGATCGCCGACCGCAATCGCCCGGACCTCAAGCGAAACGGGATCGGTGACGGCCAGCACGCATTCGAAATCGCCCTGCCTGAGGCGGTACAGAAGCGCAGCCGCGATCTCGTCGTCATGGCGTTTACGGGAGACGGAGCGGGGCAGCCCCTGCGCGTGCCACAACCAGACGAACAGGCAGCCGAAGCGCTGATCGCAGCACCATTGACCAGGGTGCTCGACAAACTGGACGTGCTGATGGCTGCGCAGCGTCAGCTGCAGATTTCCCAACGTTCGCTGCAGCGCGTACCTCATATCGGTGCAGATGCGGCGGAAACCGACGGAGCGGCAGACCCGAGCGCCGGCATCGACGGCCTTCGTGCCGAGATGAGCCGACGGCTCGACGATCTGGACGTGCATCTGCTGCGAATGGATGGCGTCGTGGCGGGCATGGAGAAGACACTCTCCACACTTCAAAAACGGGCGGGCGGCGAGACCAGGCCGCTCGTGTTGCTTCTCTTCGTCCTCATGGGATTTGCAGCCGGAGCGCTGCTGGCATTGCTGGCAAGATGATGATGCGGCAGACGATGGCGAACGATGAAAGACCCGCTGGCACCAACGGCACCCGCGCCGCGGGGGCACCCTTGCGCTTCGGCAAGGGTCGGGCCGTTTCCGCTCGGATCGATCAGGAAACCATGCTCGTCCTTGGCAGCGGACGAGCCAGGGGCCACGCTGTTTCCGTCAGGGCCGATGGCGCAAAGCCCGCGCGAGACGGCGCTTCTGTTGCAAGCTGGCCCTTGTCTGCATCGTCGCCGTCGGCGACGCACGGTTTTGCGGCGCTCCTGACGCAACCGAAGCCCGATGTGCCCATCTCGCTGATCGACGTTGACGATGGGCGCATCAGCGAGCGCTTCATCGTTGCCCCCAGACCGATTTCGATCGAAGATGCCGCAACCCTTATTGCGCAGACCGCAGCAGGAGAAACGGCCGTCGTCGTCAGTCGCCTCGCCGATCAGCTCATGGCGCAGCCGGGCAACCGCAACAGGGTTTTCGCCGGACTTTCGCTGATCAAGGCACTGCAGCCGTCCGACGGCTTCATCGAACTGGTCGGAGAGACCCATGACGGCGTCATCGTCATCATGGGCTGGAGCCGCGCATTCGTTCCCGGCCGTTGCCAAGCCTATCTGCTAGCCGGCGCAACGACCGTCGCCGATTGTTTCGTCGCCAGTTTTGCCCGGCCGGATATACCGGAGGGCGAACTGGGCTTCGTCGCCGTTCTGGAAACGGGCGGGAGGGTGCGCGCCGACGCGCTCAAAGGCATCGTCTACAATGCCGGCGGAGGCTGGCACCTGACACCGGCGCATTCGCGCGGGCAGATCAGCGCGGCCCTGGACACTCCGGACCACATCCGGTCCGTGCTGCTCGAAGCCCGGGCAACGCCAGAGGCCATGCTGCGCCTGCGTTCGGCGGCAAACGGGTTCACCGGCAAGGACACAATATCGAGCCTTCCATACCCGGTTCGCCTGGACGTCGACCGGGTGTTCGAAACCGATGAAGGCGACCTGCTGATTTCGGGCTGGCTGCTCGACCCGGAGCACCATGTTTCCTCCGTCAAACTGCGGCGGCCGGGCGCAGAGGCCAGGCTCGACGACATCTGGACGCGCCTCGATCGGGTCGACGTTTCGCAAAGCTTCGCCGATCAACCCGCATTCCGGGCATCGCTCGACAGCGACGATCAGGCCCACGGATTTGTCGCCCATGCGAGACTGCCTGGCGGCAATCTCGACGCTACACCCTATCTTGAACTGACCTTGAGAGAAGGTCGGCGCGCGTTTCTGCCCTTGACACCCAAGCGGATGCCGGCGCGACGGGCCGCAATCCAGCAATTGTCTTTGTTCGATGCCGCCAACTGGGCGCTGCCGGCGATCGTCGATCACCAGATCGTCCCGCTTCTCTCCAAGGCCGCCTGCGCCGCGCCGCGCATGGAAACGATCATCGACGTCGGGGTGTTCGACGAAAATGCCGGCGTTCCCATCATCGTCGGCTCCACCGTCGGAATGCCGGAAGTCGGCCCGCTCCTCGCATTGTTTGCGCTCGACCCGCAGACGCGCTGCGCTCCGCTCGTGATCGTTGTCAGCAAGCCGGCCTTCCAGAGGGATCTCGTCCGTCTTAGACAGCTGGCACGGTTTTATGGTCTCTCGGTCCGCCTGGTCTGCGCGGCCGCGGCACAAGATCGCTTCGATCTGCTGTCCGTCGGGGCGGAGGTGGTTTCATGCGACACGATCGTAACCATGGCGGGCTCACTCGTCCCTACCGGCAAAGGCTGGTACGACGCACTGACGGCAGTCGGAGAGGCCCACGTCGGAAGCGTGATTTCACCGATGCTTGCCTATGACGATCACTCGGTGAAATGGGCGGGAAGCTGGCTCTCCGAGGACGGCGATCAACTGCTGCTCGATCGCTATGCCGGTTATCCGCTGATGGCGATTGCGGCACTGCAATTGACACGGGTCGACGTGGCGTCGCTCGAATGCTGCATCATGCCGCGTGCGGTCCTGAACGACGCGATGCGCGATTGCGGCGTCTATCTCGGCTCAAAACAGAAGGCCTGCGAAATCGGCCTGCGGATCAACCAGGCAGGCACCGCTGCCTATTTGCTGCCGTCGATCCAATTGCTCGGCTGCGACGAGCCGATGTCGGGAGAGCAAAACGGCAAGCTTGCAGCTCTCGCCGAACGCATCGATGCGGAAATACTCAAGTCGCGGTGGCGAAGCGCTCACCAGAGCCAAAGATCGTTTGACAGGATTTCCGCATGAGGGAACAAAAGCTTCGCGTCCTGGTGATCTCGCATGCGCACCCCTCCTTTTCGCTTGGAGGGGCGGAGATTGCCTCGCACAACCTGCACCGCGGCCTGAACGCGATGGAAGGTGTCGAATCCGTGTACTTGGCGGCCGCCTCCCCGCCGCTGCAACGACACGCCTCATCGGCGCTGATGAGTGCGCGCCTGCCGCAGGAAGAGGTGTTGTTCCACACCGATGCCTATGATCATTTTCACCTGGCGAATGAGGACGTCGAGTCGATCGAGCGCGATCTCCTGCGCTTCGTGCGCGACGTGAAACCGGATGTCATTCATTTCCATCACGTTCTGGGGTTCGGTCTCGAGGCGCTCTATGCGGTGCGCTCCGCACTGCCAGACGCGGCAATCCTTCTCACCCTTCATGAATTCGTGCCGATCTGCCACAACCACGGCCAGATGGTAAAACGCCCGACGGGCCAGCTTTGCGAGCAGGCTTCGCCGACCGCCTGCAACAGCTGTTTTCCGGATATTCCGGCGTCAAGGTTCCTCCGGCGTGAGGCGCTCGTGCGCACCATGCTCCTCGATATGGTCGACGCGTTCGTTGCGCCAAGCGCCTTTCTCGCCAAGCGCTATGCGGAGTGGGGCATAGATCGCCAACGCATTCACGTCATCGAAAACGGGATCATGGGCGAGGAAGCGACACCCGCGCGCGAACTTGCGCGAAGCGACGCGCGTCGCAACCGCTTCGCCTTCTTCGGCCAGATGACGCCGTTCAAGGGCGTCGACGTGCTGATCGACGCCATCGGCCGCGTACCGGATGAGATCTGGGGCGACGACGCCTACCTGATGATCTTTGGCGCCAATCTCGAACGCCAACCGGTCGAATTCCAGGCGCGGATGAAGAAGCTGATCGAGCGAGCCGGTCGTCGGGTGCGCTTTTACGGCAGCTACCAAAATGCGGATCTGCCGAAGCTCATGCGCTCCGTCGATTGGGTGATCTTCCCATCGATCTGGTGGGAGAACTCACCCGTCGTCATCCAGGAAGCGCTGCTGCACCGCCGGCCGATCATCTGCTCCGACATTGGCGGCATGGCCGAGAAAGTTCGCGATGGCGCTGATGGCCTGCATTTTCGCGCCGGCAACGGCCAGCACCTCGCGGATCGGATCGTCGAGGTCCTGAACGACGACACGGTCTGGGACCGCTTGCGCAGCAGCATGCGCGGTCCCTTCAGCTCCAAGGATTGCGCACGGGAACACCTGGGCGTCTATCGCAGCCTGCTGCGCGAGAAAGACGGTGCCGCGCAACGCGAACATCGCGTCGAGATGCGCGTCTCGTCACAGTTCCAATGACGGATTAAGCTTTTGGCACGCATATTGGTCATGATCCCCGCCGGTGAAGTCTACGCACATGACAGCGTTCGCTGGTATCAACATCAAGACATCCAGTCTCACATCAACCACTACCACAATATGGGCGATGCCTTCGTCTTCGACTCGTCGCTGAAACTGCTGCGGTTCGAAGAACTCGGTGTGCTCGAAATATCGGAATTCAGGCCACGCGACATCGCCCGGCTTCGCGAGGAATACGACTACGTGTTCCTGCGCGGATCAAATTACATTCACGACGCCATGAACTGGGAGGCGGCAGCAACGGTCCTGAAGGCGCTCGGCCTGCCTGTGATCGGCTTCGGCATCGGCGCGCAGGCGCCGGTGGATGGAAAAATCAGGCTCTCCGACGATACGCGCGCCGTTCTGCGCCTGATGTCGGAATCGACGGCATCAATCGGTGTGCGGGGCGCCTATTCGGCCGAGGTTCTGTGGGATCTCGGCATCCGCAACGTCCGGATCATCGGATGCCCGACCGCCTTCCGCCTGAACGATCCGGAATTGCGCATCACGCTGCCGCCGCTCGAACAGGTCCGCACGGTCGGGGTCACCGTCAGGCGAGAAGTCTCCAATGCCTATGCCAAGGATATCGAACGCTATCTCGGCTTCCACCGCGAACTGGTGAAAACCATGGCTGGGCGCTTCGAGACCGTGCTGTTGACGCAGGGCGAGGTCGAGGAAAAGAAGCTTGTCCTGGGAGACGAGGCCCAGCGTGAAGAAGCACTCGCCGCTCTCAAGGCCGACCATTGGACATCGTCTTGGTATCTCGATGAGGCGATGCTGCGCCTCTACCAGCAAAGGCTGTTCTATTCCGATGTGGTTGCCGATTACGAACGGCTGATCCGCGCCCAGGACCTGGTGCTCGGCTACCGCCTGCACGGCAATCTCATGGCGCTGGCGAATGGGGTTCCGTCGATCTACTGCACCTACGACAGCCGAACGGCCGAGTTCTGCGACACATTCAAGATCCCCAGTTTCGACATCTTCGGGCAGCAGGCATTCTGCCTCGAGGACTATTGGGACCAGGCCCTCTTCGACAGGTACAACCGTGCCTGGTTCCACACCTACGGCGAAATGTACCGTTTCCTTACTGAAAATGGTGTCGAGCACAAGATGCACGACATCCTCAAATCCCCACCCGCAAAAATCTCCCGAGTTGCTTGAAGCGAAAAGGTGCTGACATGCAGAACAAAGTGCGCAAGGCGATCATCCCGGCCGCCGGATTCGGTACGCGAATGCTGCCGGCGACAAAAAGCGTTCCCAAGGAACTGCTGCCGATCGTTGATCGGCCGATCCTCGACTACATCGTCAGCGAGGCGTTTGCCGCGGGCATCGAACACGTCATCATCGTCACCGGCCGCATGAAGGGTGCTATCGAGGATTATTTCGATCACGCATTCGAGGTCGACGCAACGCTGCGGCGAGCCGGCAAGAACCCGCTTGCCGATCGGCTGGCGACGGCAACGCCTGATGTCGGCAGCATCTCATTCGTGCGTCAGCAGCAGGCGCGTGGCCTTGGCCACGCCGTCTGGACGGCGCGCCACATCGTCGGCGACGAACCTTTCGCCGTGCTGCTGCCGGATATGCTGATGGTCGATCACGAACCCTGCCTCCAATCGATGACGACCCTTCACCAGCGACATGGCGGCAATGTCGTGGCGGTCGAACGGTGCTTGCCGGAAGAGGCTCACAAATTCGGCATCGTTTCCCTGAAGCAGACCATTGGGGGCGCATTGGTCGATGGCCTCGTGGAAAAACCGGCCCCGGGCACGGCGCCGAGCAACTTGTTTATCTCAGGGCGCTACATTCTGCAGCCGGAGATCTTCAACATCCTCGAAAACCAGGAGCCGGGTGCAGGCGGCGAGATCCAGTTGACCGACGCGATGATTACCCTGATGAAAGACCAGGAAATTCGCGCTTTCGAATTCGGCGGCCGCACGTTCGACTGCGGAAATCCGACCGGCTTCGTCGCGGCCAACCTGCATATGGCAATGGCGCGCGCCGACATTGCAGCAGGGATCTCCGGCGAGATGCATGCACTTATGACGCCCCTGCGCGCAATCGCCTGATGGCACTACACCGCAAGGAGCGGCCGTGCCGCCAGGTTGCGCAATCTGTGTTCATGGCGGCGGGGTTTAAGGATAAAAACATGCAGCAGTTCAAAGGGCTACAGCGACCTTTGCGCGTCTAATAAGACGTGCGGCGCTGTAGAACATCAAAAGGCCCGCAAACATTTCGTTTGCGGGCCTTGTTTGATGTGGCTGTCAATCTCTTCCGGATTTTCATCGATCACGAGACCGGAGAATCGTTGGCGCACCGTTATCGACCGACCGCGATCAACTGTCTGGTCCCGCCGAATGGCGGTCCACAACCGTCAATTCACGGGTGCCGGAGGAAGCGTTTCGCGGATCTGATCGATCTTGCCGACGTCAGGCCCGACGCCAAGGACATCCTTGGCTTCGTCGAGCATATCATCGGTTACGACACCGTCTTTCGAGAAGCCGGCAAGCGCATCGCGCAGAGCCTCATCGCTGAGGGCTGGGTCGCTTGGGATGGCGTCCACGCCGTTCTCAGCCTCAAACTCTGCATAGGCGATGGCGTAGGCGGCAACCGCGGCCATACGGGGATCGTTCGAGTTGAGATAAGCGTGATAGTTGCGGTTCAGCGAGCGCAGTCCCGGCGTGCCGACGCCAGCTTCAATTGGCTCCACCTTGGTCAACTTGTCGGCCTTGGCAGCTTTTTTCGCGGTGTCCGGGCCTTTTTTGCCACGTGTGAACAATGATTTCCACGTCGGCGTGTCGCTGGCGCTGGCCTTGCCCGACCGGGTGTCCTTGCTTGCACGCGCGGTTCCCGATTTTCCATGGCTGGAACCTGAGCCCCCGCCATGGTTGCCGCCATTTCCATTTCCATTACCACCGCCGCCGCCGCCACCGGAATTGCCATGGCCTTCCTTGGCCAGGGCTGTGCCCGCCGCACCGACCATCCCGCCTACCGCGGGGGCTACGACCAGACTCAGCGCCAAGGCGCCACGAGCGATTGCTTTCGCGAAAACCATAAGAAACTCCTCTTCGAATAGCCGCGGGACCGACTTCGATGAAGGCCGCGTTTGTAGAGAAGCGTAACTTATCTTGGGCAAAAGGGAGCTACTATGCCCCCCGGACCATTGCGGCGGCCTATAGGACCTTGGTCCTGTCGGGCAGACAGCCTAAGGTCCGATAAGGATTGAGAACCGAGCCACGGCATTGACCAGCCTGTTCGAGCGTTTAGGTTAACGCGGGTTTGTTGTACCACAGAGACGCTGGCGGCCAGCAGTCGATACCGGGAAATTTCGTGCGCGCCACCCAACTCATCAAAAATTGGAACGCCCGCTCACTGGCATCGCAGTTCCTGCTGATCGGCGGCCTTGTTGCAGCGGCTGCAATGGTGCTGGTTGGGGCGTTTGTTTCACGCCTTATCGAGGAGGCCGTCACTCGCAACTCCGCCGCAACCACGGCTCTCTATGTGGACAGTGTGATAGCACCGTTGTTGCCCGATATGCAGACGACCCAGATACTCGACGGCGGTGTCGCGCGCGCTCTCGACGAAACCCTTGGTCAGGGCGCCTTGGGAGACCGTCTCGTGTCCTTCCGCCTTTGGCGGGCAGACGGCACGGTTCTCTATTCAAGCGACGAAGCCCAGATTGGAAAACGGCTGGAGCTCAGCGACGAGCTGCGAACGGCATTCTCCGGCAGGATGGTGGCGCTCTTCGATCAATCAGGGGAGCAGTCAGACAAACGCCCAGCCGACATGCCGATCCTTGAGATCTACAATCCGGTGCTGCAACCGTGGTCGGGCGAGGTTGTCGCCGTTTCTGAATTTCATGAGGTCTCCTATGATTTCCAACACGGCTTAAACCAAGCGCGCTTCTATACCTGGTTAGCGGTCGCAGCCTTCACGCTTGCTTTTTTCGTGGTTCTCTCTGCGATCGTGCTGCGAGGTAGCCGGACCATTGAGACGCAGCGCCATGCGCTCAAGGACCGTATCGCCCAGCTTTCAGCGCTGCTCGCGCAGAACGAAGCTCTACGTGGGCGGCTCCAGCGGGCCTCGCAGCGCACGGCGGCGCTCAACGAAAGTCATCTGCGCCGCATCGGCGCTGATCTGCACGACGGGCCGGCGCAACTGCTGGCCTTCGCCTCCCTGCGGCTCGACAGCGATGCTTTGACGAACCCGAAAACACCCGGAGCGACGCGCGAGCGCAGCATCGCCGAAATCAAGGAAAGCCTCGATGAAGCAATGCAGGAGATCCGGACGATCTGCAGCGGTCTTGTTCTGCCGCAGATAGAAACAGCGACCCTGACCGAGATCTTGAAGCGGGTCGTTCACGCCCATCAGCAGCGAACGGAAACGACCGTGGAACTGTCGGTTTTCGACCCGCCTGATCACCTCGCTCTGTCCGCCAAAATCTGCATCTACCGTTTCGTGCAGGAAGCGCTCAACAACGCGTACCGCCATGGCGGCGGCGTCGGCCAGCGTGTCTCGCAATCGACGGTGGGTGAGCAGGTGACGGTCGAGGTCGGGGACAATGGGCCTGGCTTCGACCCGGATCGCGTCGAGCCAACGGGCCTTGGCCTTGAGGGATTAAGGGAACGCATCGAAAGCTTGGGTGGAGCCTTCGAGATTAAAGTCTCAACATCTGGCACCGTTGTTCGTATGACAATCAGCACCGAGGAGACAAAAGCGGTATGAAGACAGCGATACGCATAGCCGTGGTCGATGACCATCCCTTGTTTCGAGAGGGCGTAACAAGAAGCCTGCTGGAGATCGGCGGCTTCGAAATCGTTGCCGAGGGGAGTTCCAGGGATGATGCCCTGCTTATTGCCGAGAATCTGCGTCCCGATGTCATGCTGCTGGACATATCCATGCCGGGGGGCGGCTTGAACGCAATCCCACCTATCCTCGAGTTATCGCCGTCGCAAAAAATCATCATGCTGACCGTTTCCGAAACGAGCGACGATGTCACTGCAGCCCTCGAACGAGGGGCGCTGGGATATGTGCTGAAGGGTGTAGGTGGCCGAGCCTTGGCGGAAATCATACGCAACGTCGCCACGGGCGAGAGCTACGTCACTCCGGCGCTCTCGGCCAAACTTCTCTCCAATCGGACGCGAGGTCCATCAAACCTGTCTGCCCTGGTCGCCAGCCTGACCGCGCGTGAACATGAAGTGCTGCAGTTGGTGGCCGCAGGCATGAGCAACAAGCACGTCGCCCGGAAACTCGAACTTCAGGAAAAGACAGTAAAGCACCATATGACGCAGATCATGGCCAAGCTCAGCGTCACCAACCGAACAGAGGCTGCCATGGTGCTGCGCGACGCGGCCGATTGGCGTCCCCTCACTGAATGAGGGACTGAATTCGTTTCAAGTCCGCCAGGGTCGCTCTTCGGTTGATGATCGTGCGCCCTCGCGCATCCTTCATGATGTAGCGGCCGCCATTGATCTCCTCACTCATGCCATCGGCATGGCGCACACCGACCCTGGAAGCA
Source organism: Ensifer sp. Root31 (assembly GCF_001424825.1). Taxonomy (NCBI): domain Bacteria; kingdom Pseudomonadati; phylum Pseudomonadota; class Alphaproteobacteria; order Hyphomicrobiales; family Rhizobiaceae; genus Ensifer; species Ensifer sp. Root31. Next base: position 39,846 of record NZ_LMCO01000021.1, read on the forward strand.
CCGCCGCGGGCACCCGTCGAATTGCCACGGGCGTTGCCGCCGCTCGAGTTGCCTTTTCCAGACCTGCCCCCTCCGTTTCCCCCTCCGTTTCCCCCTCCGTTTCCTCCACCGTTTCCTCCACCGTTACCACCGCCATTTCCTCCGCCATTGCCTCCACCGTTACCACCGCCGCCGCCCCCACCATTGCCGTTATTCTCCCCACTCTTGGCAAAAGCGGCCTGGGGAACAAGTTCCAGCAACGTGCCGGCAGGGCCGACGGTATATGGAAGGGCTGTGGCGAACAGACAAACGGCTCCCGAGCTGACTGCGGTAAGAAACTTCCGACGCGTAGGCATGACATCTCCTCAGAACAGAACTTTGCCCGGGCTTCGACAGATTGTCGAGATTGGGCATGCTCTGCCAGACCGCAAACCGGCCGTCGATAGCATGAGTTCAACCGAGACAACCGCCTCGACAAACCCCTTTAAATGATAGTCCTGATCGCTGAAACGCGTTGGGCCAAGGCGCCGCGAACGACCCGTGGCAGGCCTTCAGTGCGGACCTTCGGCTTTGCCGGCACGGTCCACCTTCTCAATACAGGACATGAGCCGCATTTCAATATCGCGACACAGAACTTCAAACTCCCGGATCACATCCTGCCGCGGGTGCGTTTCAAGCTGCAACCTGTGCAGCTCCGTGACCGCCACGTTGTAGGCTTGGCAAAGGTCAAGAAGAGACTCCAGAACATGTGTCCTGGGCGCCCGTTCTTGCCCGACCGTTGGCGAAAGAAGTCGGTGCAGAGAGTTCTTGATCATCATTTTCGTGACACCAGCCCAACATGCTATCAGCGTGCGGAATAAGCGGGCCTGTGTCAAAGCGGACTGAAGTCGGATCAAGAGTAGGACCAAAGTCCGCCGGGCGCGCTTTCCCGACAGCAGAAGAACGGGTTTTCCCCGCGGCCATCTTGAATATGCACGCCGGGCGCGCCAAGCGGCAAAGGCTCGAGCGCGAGCTTGCCGGCTATAGCATCAAGCCGATCCTCGTTGTTGTGACAGGCACGACCGCCTCGCGCGTCGACCTTTGGGGCAGCTGGCGCGCCGACAGCTGGCAGAAGCTCCAGCTGTTTTCTAGCAGCCGAGCCGGATGAAACCGGGTTCGGACCGGCAACTTGCCGACCGTCCACGACGTTACATCGGCCCAATCTCTAGATTGCTCGTAGTCGCCGCCCAGACGCTTCAATTCGTGATCGACGAGGAACGGCACAACCTCCGTCAGGCGAACGGCTTCGCCTTGGGAATTGGTGAAGTCGGTGACGCGCTTTCCCTTGACGGTCCGCCGGTTTTGATTTGGTTGCGGGGGCTGATTGCGCTGAGACATGTACGACCCAGCCGAATTCAAGATTTGAGTGAAGTCGTTTGCGCTAAGCGCCCAATAGCGATGCGGAAATGATTTCCGCTTTGCAAGTAATGCATCACCGCTGTACCGTAAAGCTTGGCAAGCGTAGTGTTCAAGGTATAGCTGAAGCCAACGTCCGGGCGTCGTTTCAACCCGATGAATAAGTAGCCGCCGATCATGGAACTTATTGTCGCTCTTGGCCTGATCGTCTTCAAGGTCGCATTTCTGATTGCGATCCTGCTACTGCTGCCCTTGCCGCTGACCTGGGTGGAGCGCAAGGTCGCCGGTCACATCCAGCAGCGTATGGGGCCAATGCGCGTGGGTTGGCACGGGCTGCTGCAGCCGCTGGCGGACGGTATCAAGCTGCTAACCAAAGAGGACCATATCCCGGCCGAGGCCGATCGCTTCCTCTTCAAACTGGCGCCGATCCTGGCGCTTGCCCCACCCTTCGTGGTGTTCGTCGCGATCCCCTTCGGTGAAAGCGTCTCGGTCCTCGGCACCGAAATTACGCTCTACGTCTCCAATATGAATGTCGCGCTCCTATTCGTCTTCGCGGTGATCGGGATCGAGGTCTACGGCGTCATCTTCGGCGGCTGGGCCGCCAACAGCAAATATGCTGTCCTGGGCAGCCTCAGGACCTGCGCGCAGATGATCAGCTACGAGATCCCAATGGGGTTCGCGGTCATCGGCGTGGTCATGCTGGCGCAATCGATGAGCCTGCTCGAGATCGTGCGGGCGCAAGCCGATGTCTGGAACATCGTCTACCAACCCGTCGGCTTCTTCGTGTTCTTCGTCGCCGGGCTAGCCGAAGCGCAACGTATTCCCTTCGACCTGGCGGAAGCGGAAGGCGATCTGGGGGCCGGGTTCCATACCGAATACAGCGGCATCCGCTTTGCATTCTTCATGGTCAGCGAATACGCCATTGTGTTGCTGGTGTCGGTGCTGGTGGTGATCCTGTTCTTCGGCGGTTGGAACGGCGTGCTGCTCCCCTTGCCGCCGCTTCTCTGGTTTGTGCTCAAGGTCGCCTTCTTCATCTATGTATTCATATGGTTCCGCTTCACTTTCCCACGCTATCGCTACGACCAGCTGATGGCGATCGGATGGAAAGTCTTGCTTCCTCTGTCGATGGCGAACATAATTATAACCGGTGTTCTTTTGGGAGCCGCAGGGGCTCCGTAGCGGGGCGGCGATGTCGCACGCAGGAGACAGAGTTGGAACATGGATCGGTTGGGTGTTCTTCGCCGATCTAGCGAAAGCTTTGGCTCTGACATTCGGCTACATGTTCTCCAAATCCGTGACCATGCAGTATCCGGACAAGGAAAAATGGTTGCCTTATTCGCGTTACCGCGGGCACCATTTCCTGAAGCGCGACGACCAGGGCGAGATCAAATGCGTGGCCTGCGAACTCTGCGCGCGGATCTGTCCCTGCTACTGCATCGAAGTCGTTCCCTACGAAGACGAGAAGGGCAACCGTCGGCCGGCAAAATTTGAGATCGACACGGCCCGATGCCTATTCTGCGGGTTGTGCGAGGACGCTTGCCCAGCGGACGCGATCGCGCTTGGCCAGCAATACGAATTCTCGAGTTTTTCCTCGCGTGACCTGGTGATCGGGCGTGACGATCTGCTTGGCAAGCCGGGCAAGGCGACGACCGGCGGCGGTGTGGTCGCGGCGCACCTGAACACCGACGGGGACGTTCTGGTCGAGACGAGCGAACTGCAGGGGTACAACTGGTGGCGGAATATCCGGCAAACGTGAGTGCGCGTCCGCCGCCAAGCCGGAACGCGTAGACAGGAGGCTCAAATGCATGTCTGCCAAATTTTGAAAAGCAAGTCTCCCAACCTCATCTCGGTTACACCGGATCAGACGATGGAAGAAGTCCTGCGGCTGTTTCGGGCGAACAATATCGGCTTCGTGGTCGTCAGCCGTTCGCCCGGGGAATGCCTGGGCACGCTGTCAGAACGGGACTGTTGCTATGCAGTGGCTGAATACGGAACCGAGGCGCCCACTATGCGGGTCGCCGACATCATGAACCGCAATGTGGCGACGTGCTCGACAGAGGATTTGCTGCCCTTTGTGATGGCCATCATGACCAATTGGCGCACGCGCCATGTCCTGGTCATGGACGGCGGCGCGCCTGCCGGCGTGGTGAGCATCGGCGACGTGGTCAAGCACCGGCTCGAAGAAGCGCTCCGCAATGAACAGGCACTGCACGACTACATTGCCGGCACCGCCTATCACTGAGGGCGCAAACCGGGGAGCGGGAATTAGGGTGGACTGCCCGGAAGCTCGGCAATGCCTCGGCCGGGATTTTCAGTTGCTGCCCCGACTCCCGCCGCCGCATCGAAGGCGGCGCGCACCTTTTCAACCTCCACCGGACAAGGGTATTCGCCCTGCCGCATCAGGCTGTTGAGACGCAGGTCTCGGTAATTTTCCGGCACGAACACGAGCCCGCTGGGAAAGTGCCTGTTGATCTTGATCTGCGCTCTCAGTTCACCCTGGGTGGATCGCACGGCCACGTGATCGCCATCCGCAAGACCAAGCTGCGCGGCATCGCGCTCACTCATCTCGACATATGGGTCGGCTGCGACCGTATTCAGGATCGCGGAGCGTTCGGAAAGATATCCGTTGTGAAACAGGCAGTTGCCGGTAATCAGCATGAGCCGGTCGCCGGCAATCGGAATGGCAGACGGCGCCGCGAGGAACTCATCGGCCGGCGGTGTCGGCACCGATCGGGTAAATGCTCCGTCAATGCCAAGCCCGTTCAGCGTCAGCCCCTGATAGGCCGGTACCAGTTGGGTCATCTCGTCGAAGATTTCCGCTTGCGTCGACGGCCGTAACTGCTGATTTCGAAGCGCCGCGACAAAGTCGAGGATCGCCAGATTGCCCCGCGCCTCGAAGGCGGCTTCGCGGAACTTGCAGACTTTCTGGGTCCGGCCCTCATTGCTGGTGAAGGTACCGGATTCTTCGCCGTAACTCGCTGCGGGCAGCACCACATCGGCCAGGCCCACCGTGTCCGTGAGGAAAGCGTCCTGTACGATCAGCAGGTCGGCGGCGCCAAGCGCCCGCGTGACGCGTTTCCGGTCCGGATAGCTCATCACTGGGTCGCTTCCAACGAGATAGAGCACGCCCATCCGCCCGCCGTCGCAGAGCTCAAGCATGGTCCCGAAATCTGCGCCTGGCTCAGGCGGGATCGCGGCGCCCCAGGCCCGTTCGAGAGTTGCGCGCGCAGCAGCATCGGTGACGGCACGCAGTCCTGGTAGCGCTGCCGGCAGAACCCCCATGTCCCAGGCGCCCAGCTGGTTGGCACGGTCGAACAGGAATTGCATCGCCAGGTCCTTGCCAAGGGCACGGAGAAGCCGCAGCAGCTTGTTGATCTGCTGTAATGCTGCGCGCGCAAGCGGATATCTCAGGAGGTCGACGCTGACCAGAACGGTGACGCTGCCACTGTCCAGCAGCGCAGCAGCGAGGCGGTCCGCCCCGTCACCATCGGTTGCGCCCAGCCTGCCGGTTGGTGCGCCGATATCCGCGGGAACTTCGCCCGGCACGGCCTGACCGGCCGCCGCAACGAGACCGTCCACCACCGCGGCAAGGCCCGCCGCCTCACCACCCGGCGGAACGCGAACGACCGCCCGGGCATCGGCGTCCAGACGGGATGGCCGCGCCGAGAGCATGAGCAAGCCCGTCTGCCGTCGCCGCGCGCAGTCCCGCAACAGATATTCGGTGACCGGGTTTTCCTCGGTCACGTTGCCACCGACGACCAGCACGCAATCGTAGCCGATCACGTCCTCCAGTGGCGCCCGTGTGTAGAAACTCGCCAGCAATGGGCCAAGCGCATAGGAAGGTGTGGCCCAACGCGACCCGCAGTCTACGTTGTTGGTCCGAAACACCGTCCGCATCACTTTCTGGAACTGGTAAAGAACCTCGTTGGGAAGGCGCGGCGAGGCTAGGCCGCCCGCGACCTTTCCCTCGACGGCAGAGAACCGCCGCTGCAGATACTCCCCCGCTTCTTCCCAGGAAACCGGAACGAGGGCGCCATCACGGCGAACCATCGGCCGTTTGATCCGGTCCCGGCTCCCGACGAAGTCGAGGCCGAACCGCCCTCGCACGCAAAGCGTTTCTCGGTTGACCCCATTCTCCTGCTTCGAGCGGACCCGCATGAACTCGCCCTTGCGCGTGCCGACGGTCAGCTGGCAACCAGTACCGCAATGCGGGCAGACCGTGTCGGTCTCGGCCAGATCCCAGGGCCGCGCCTTGTAGCGATAGGGAAAGCTCATCAGCGCACCGACCGGACAGACCTCGACGCAATTGCCGCATTGGTCGCAACTCGCGAGGCTGCCCTCGAAGCCGGTCACGGCGGTATCCATGCCTTTTTCAACCGTGCCCAAGGCGACGGCGCCGACCACTTCCTCGCACATCCGGACACAACGCTGGCACTGGATACAGCGGTTGACGTTCATGATGATGACCGGGCTGAGGCGGATGTCCTTGGAGTGAAACACACGTTTGGCATCACGGAACTGGCTTTCGCGGGGCCCGTACGCCATCACCAGGTCCTGAAGCTCGCATTCGCCGCCCTTGTCGCAGATCGGGCAATCGAGGGGATGGTTGGCGAGCAGCATGTCGAGCATGGAAGAGCGTGTTTCCTCGACCAGCGGCGTGTTTGCCCGCACCACCATGCCGTCTGTGACCGCGGTCGCGCATGCGGGTTGCAGCCGCCGCTGCCCTTCGATCTCCACCAGGCACATGCGGCAGGAGGCCAGCGCCGGCAGCCGCTTCAGGTAGCAGAAGGTCGGGATGTCGATGCCCAAACGCTCGGCGGCCTGCAGCACGGTCGAGCCTGCCTCCACTTCCAGTGTTTGTTCGTCTATCGTGATGCTAACCATTGCCTTCCTGCGGCCTTCTATTTGCGCTCCTCAGTGAAACGGGCACCTGCCCGCTTCGATATGGGCGACGAATTCATGCTCGAAATGCGTCAGCGCCGCGCGCAGCCCCATGGCCGCACCATCGCCCAGAGCACAGAACGTGTTGCCGAAAATGCCCTTGCAGAGTGCCTGCAGTTGTTCGAGGTCGCCCGGCGCCCCCTGCCCCGCCTCGACCCGGCGTAGCACTTTTACAACCCAGTTCAGCCCTTCGCGGCACGGGGTGCACTTGCCACAGGACTCATGGTGGAAGAATTCGATGATGCGGGTGGCGACCTTGACCATGCAGGTCGAGTCGTCGATTACGATGACCCCGGCCGAACCGAGCATCGAGCCGGCGGCGGCCAGCGAGTCGAAATCCATCCCAACGTCGAGCCCATGCTCCGGGATCACTGGCGCCGAGACGCCGCCTGGGATCACCGCCTTGATCTTGCGTCCAGGCAGCGGCCCGCCGGCACGGTCCTCGACCAGTTCGCGAAGTGGTATGCCCATCGGCAGCTCGTAAAGGCCCGGTTTCCGAACCTGGCCGCTGAGGCAATAGAGCTTCGGGCCGGGACTTTTGTCCGGGCCGATGCTGCGGAACCAGTTCGGCCCTCGCGCCACGATATGCGGAACGCAGGCCAATGTTTCGACGTTGTTGATGACGGTCGGGCTGGCGTAGAGGCCTTCGACCGCCGGAAACGGCGGTTTCAAGCGCGGCTGCGCCCGCTTGCCTTCTAGCGAGTCGAGCATCGCTGTCTCCTCGCCGCAGATATAGGCACCGGCACCGCAATGGATATGCACGGCGAAATTGAAATCCGAGCCGAGAATCCGTTTTCCCAGATATCCCTTCGCATGGGCCTCAGCGAGTGCCTGCTCGAGCCGCCGGATCGCCAGCGCGTATTCCCCGCGGATGTAGACATAGGCGGTTTCAGCCCCGATCGCGTAACCGCCGATAGCCATCCCCTCGATCAACTGGTGCGGATCACGCTCCATGATGATCCGATCCTTGAAGGTGCCCGGCTCGCCCTCATCAGCGTTGCAGCACAGGTATTTCGGCTTGCCGACGCGCTTCGGCACGAAGCTCCATTTCATTCCGGTTGGGAATCCGGCCCCCCCGCGACCGCGCAGGTTGGATTCTTTGACAAGATCGATGATCTCGTCGGGCGTGTGCTCACGAAGCGCCTTCGCCAGCGCTTGGTAGCCACCGCCGGCCTCGTAGGTCGCGAGCTGATGGCCATCCGGCACGCCCACATTCCTGAGAAGGACGGGTTCCATCATGACACTACTCTCCCGGCGGGGCTGTGGTGGCGGGATCAGCGCCGATCGCCTGCCCCGCCATCGCCCGCAGCCGTTCCAACAGCGCGTCGATCCGCGCAATGTCGAGGCCGCCGCAATAGTCGTCGCCGACCTGCATCACCGGGGCCATCTCGCAAGCACCGAGGCATTCGACGGTCGAAAGCGTGAACAGCCCATCCAGGGTCGTGCCGTCCTTTTTGATCCCAAGCACCGCCTCCAGGTGCCTCAGCAAATCCTCGGATCCACGCAGCATGCAGGAGACATTGTCGCAGAGTTGCAAGTGGAACATCCCCACCGGCTCGGTGCGGAAGAGCGTGTAGAACGTCGCCAGCTCGTAGACCCAGATCCGCTCGACGCCGAGGATGTCGGCGACCTCTTCCAACACGGGGCCTGGCAGATGGCCATGCTCCTTCTGCGCGATCAGAAGGGCGGGCATGATCGCCGAGCGCTGGTTCGGATAGCGCGCCGCCGCCACTTCGATCTTTTCGCGCATGTTCATCGCGTCCAAATCTCCCGCTACTTGTCCACCTCGGCCATTACCGGGTCGAGGCTGCCCAGAACGGCGATCATGTCGGCCAGGTAGTGCGCATTGCTCGTCCCGAACAGGCCCTGGAGGTTGACGAACGACGGTGCCCGCACCTTCATGCGGAACGGTTTTTCCGACCCGTCGCTGATGATGTAGAACCCGAGTTCACCCTTTGGCGCCTCGATCGCCGAATAGACCTCGCCCTTCGGCACCTTGAAGCCATACGCCGACAGGTCGAAGTGCTGGATCAGTGCCTCCATCGAGCAATGCACCTTGTCCTTGTCCACGGGGAAAGCGACCGTCGGCATGTCAATCTGGAACGGCCCCTCGGGCATCTGCTCGAGGCATTGTTCGATGATGCGCATACTCTCACGCATCTCCTCCACCCGGCATTGCCAGCGTGCATAGCAATCGCCCTCTTCGCGGGTGATAACGTTGAAGTCGAGACGGTCGTAGATCTCGTAAGGTTCGTCGCGACGGATGTCCCAGTCGACGCCGGAGGCGCGCAGGTTCGGGCCGCTCAGGCCCAAATCGATGCCGTCTTCGGCGGTGATCACGCCGATTCCCTGCGTTCGCTTCAGGAACACCCGGTTGTTCTCGATCAGCCGTTCATAGTCGCGAATCCGGTTCGGGAAGATGTCGCAGAACTCCCTGATCTTGGGGAAAAAACCGTCGGGCAGGTCCTCGCGCACACCGCCGACCCGGCAGAAGGAGGTGTGCATCCGCGCGCCGCTGATCATTTCCAGCAAGTCCATGATCATTTCGCGCTCGCGCATGGCGTAGAGCAGCGCGGTCATTGCCCCCAGATCCAGCGGCAGCGCGCCGGTGATCAGGAGATGACCGGAGATCCGCGCCAGTTCGGCCATCAGCACGCGGATATACTGCGCGCGGATCGGCGCTTTGATGCCCAGGAGCTTCTCCACCGCGAGCGCGAAGGCCAGGTTGTTCGACGGCGGGCAGACATAGTCGAGCCGATCGGTCAGCGGAAAAATCTGGGTGTAGGTGAAGCTCTCGGCCAGTTTTTCTGTGCCGCGGTGGAGGTAGCCGATATGCGGGTCCACGCGAGCGACATATTCGCCGTCCAGCTCAAGGACGAGCCGCAGCACGCCGTGCGTGCTGGGATGTTGTGGGCCAAGATTGAGGAGCACCTCCTTGGTGTCGAGCGCCTCGCCTTCCGGCCTGCTCAGTTCCGTGACTTCGGTCATCTCAAATTCCCGACGTGGAGCGGCCTCCCTTATGGAATGTCCTTGGTCGCGAGGTCGGGCTGTGTCGGCGGCGGGCCTTCGGCGCCAAACGGGTTCAGCTCGTCCTTGTAGCCCCGGAGCGGAAAGTCCTTGCGCTGTGGGAAGCCCTCGAACCCTTCCCACATGTAGATCCGCCGCAAGTCGGGATGACCCTCGAACCTTATCCCGTACATGTCCCAGGCTTCGCGCTCATGCCAATTGGCCGTCCGCCAGACGCCCGTCACCGACGGGACCCGCGGCGGATCGTCGAGGCGGCATTTGATGCGAACGCGCCATTTGTTCGGCAGCGAATAGAGGTGATACACGGCCTCGTAGCGTGGCAACTCGGGGTAATGATCGACCCCGCAGATGTCCGACAGGAAATTGAACCGCAGCGCCGGGTGTTCCTTCAGAAACCGGCAAAGCTCGACGACCATGTCGGGTCGAGCGGCGAAGGCGTGAACGCCATGCGCGAAGCCAAGATCGTCGATTGCGTTGCCGAAGCGCTCCGTGATCAGGATGAGATCGAGGGGTGTCTCCACGCTCATGGCACCGCGATCCGGTCCAGAGGCGTTCCGGCCAGCGCTCGGGATTTCTTGATCTTCTCCTGAAGCAGGAGGATGCCATGCATCAGCGCCTCGGGCCGTGGCGGGCAGCCGGGAACATGCACGTCCACTGGCACGAAGGTCTCCGCTCCCTGCACCACGGCGTAGGTGTTGTAGACCCCGCCCGAGATTGCGCAGGTGCCCATTGCGATAACCCAGCGTGGTTCCGGCATCTGATCATAGAGCCGGCGTACGACGGGCGCGAATTTCCGGGTTATGGTACCGGCGATAATCATCACGTCGGACTGGCGCGGTGATGGCCGGAACACCACGCCGAACCGGTCGAGATCATAGCGGGCGCAACCCGCCGAAATCATCTCGATGGCGCAGCAGGCAATACCGAAGGTCTCGGGCCACAGCGCCGATTTTCGGCTCCAGTTGATAACGCTCTCGGCGGTGGTGAACAGCACGCTGTCGCGGATCGCATTGTTTACGCCTCCCATTCCAGCGCTCCCTTCAGCCAGGCGTAGGCGAAGCCCACAAGAAGCAGCACTATGAAGACGAACATCTCGACATAGCCGACCAGTCCGATGTCTTTCAGCACGACGGCCCAGGGAAAGAGGAACATCGTTTCGACATCGAAGACGACCAACAGGATTGCGAGAACAAAGAACTGCACCCGGAAGCGGCCTCCGGCGGCCTCGCCTGCCGGGTCCATGCCGCATTCATAGGGCATGTTCTTCGCGGGATAAGGATTGGACGGACGCAGCAGCGAAGAGACAAACAGCGTCGCCCCCGCCACCAGAACAACTCCGGCGACCATGACAAGAACCGGGAGGAACTCCATCGCAGTCATATCGCGTTGCCCCGTTCACCCGCCGAGGGCTTTCCTCAGGCCGCGACCGACCCAATTCGGGACCGGTAATGCGTCGCCCAGGGAAGGGACTTGGGCTATCCTTTCTTGAACTCCCAGTCTATTCCGCCGGGCGGATCATTGCAAATCCAATCAATTAGCCCCCCAAAACCGAATGCTGGGCAAGCCTCAGAAACCACGCCGGGAATAGGCCGATGCCGATGGTGCCGACGGCGGTGAAGGCGAGCGTGACGCGGACCAAGGGCGTCAGTGCCGGGTCGAACGCCCTTTCCGGCTCCCGCATGTAGATCACCATGACGATGCGGATGTAAAAGTAGGCGGCGACGGCGCTCAGCAGCACTGCGATCACCGCCAGCATGACGAAACCGCGCTCAACGAGCGCGACCAGGACGTAAAACTTGGCGAAGAAACCGGCCGTCGGCGGAATGCCGGCCAGCGAGAACAGATAGAGCAGCATGAGAAGCGCCAATCCGGGGCGTGACTTGGCGAAACCCGCGTAGTCTTCGATGATCTCGCCCGAGAAATCGCCGTTCCGCATCATGATGACGGTGGCGAAAATGCCGAGATTCATGAAAGAGTAGATCAACAGGTAGAGCATCACGCTGGCGATCCCGTCGGCGCCGCCAGCCACCACGCCGAAAATGGCGAACCCGGCATGGGCGATGCTCGAATAGGCCAGCAGTCGCTTGAAATTATCCTGCACCAGCGCCACGAAACTGCCGAGCGCCATCGTCACCACAGCAAGGACCGCGAGGATAATCCAAACGTCCGAGGTCGCGACCAGCGGATTGAGGAACACCCGCAGGATCACCGCGAACCCCGCCGCCTTGGGGCCCACCGACATGAAGGCCGTGATCGTCGTCGGTGCGCCTTCATAGACGTCCGGGATCCACATGTGAAAAGGCACCGCGCCGACCTTGAAGATCAGCCCCGCGACGATGAAGACAACAGCCAGCAGCAATCCGGGATCGAGCGGATCGCCGGTCACCGCCGCAGCCATCGCGTCCAATTGTGTGGTGCCGGTGAGCCCATAGACCAGTGAAACGCCGTACAGGAAAATCCCGGTCGAGACCGAGCCAAGGATCACGTATTTCAGCGCCGCTTCGTTCGACCGCTGCTCTCGCCGCAGGAAGCCGGTTAGCACATAGGTGCAGATCGCCATCAGTTCGACGCCGACATAGACCGACAGGAGGTCGGTCGCCGAGGCCATGATCATCATTCCTGAAAGCGCAAGAAGCAGCAGGACATAGTATTCGCTGCTGCCGATCCCTTCGGTCTCGGCATATCGCCGCGAAAGCAGGAATGTCAGAACGGTGGCTAGGTAGAACACGAACTTGAAGAAGACCGCGAAGCGGTCAGCGATGAACATGCCCGCATAGGCCGGCTGCGCCTCGCCGGCGCGCATGAGTGTCACAGAGGCGGCAATCAGCACGACCGCGACGGAAGCCCAGACAAGGACAGGGGCCTGCCCCTTCCGCAGAAACTGTCCCAGGATCAACAGGATGCAGGCCCCCGTGATCACCACGATCTCGGGCAGGCTCGCCAGCACCGACTGGAAGAGCGCGGCGGCGGTCATTGGCCGCTCCCCTTACTGTGTACCTGCGTCAGCAGATGCTTCGCGGAGGCATCGATAATGTTGAGAAAGGGTTTCGGATAGAGCCCGACCCAAAGCACGAAGGCGGCCAAGGGCAGGATTGCGACCATCTCGCGGGCATTCACATCGCGTATGCTGAACCGGGCGCCGACGCTGGCCGGGCCAAGCGCGACTTTCCTGTACATGCCAAGCAGATAGGCCGCGCCCAGCAATGCGCCCAAAACAGCGGTCGCGCCGACGGCCAAGTCGGCCGCAAACCCGCCGGACAGCACGAGCAACTCCCCCACGAACGAATTCGTTCCCGGCAGCGCCATTGCCGACAGGACGAACAACGCAAGAAACGCGGTATAGACCGGCGCCGCCTTCATCAACCCGCCATACTCCGCCATGCTGCGCGTGTGTGTCCGCTCGTAGATCAGGCCGACGAACAGGAACAACGCTCCCGTCGTTACGCCATGATTGAACATTTGCAGGATGCCGCCCTCAAGCCCGCGCAGGTTCAGCGCAAAAATCCCTAACGTCACGAAGCCCATGTGGCTGATGCTCGAATAGGCCACCAGCTTCTTCAGGTCGTCCTGCGCCAGCGCAAGCAACCCGCCATAGACGATCGCAAGCGCCGAAAGTGCCATCATCAGCGTCGAATAGTGCACTGACGCTTCAGGCAGCATCGGCAGCGAGAACCGCAGGAATCCGTACGCACCCATTTTCAGGAGCACGCCCGCCAGGATGATGCTGCCCGCCGTCGGCGCCTGCACATGGGCATCCGGCAGCCAGGTATGGACCGGAACCATGGGGACCTTGACCGCGAAGGCGATCAGGAAGGCGAAAAACAGCCAGGACTGGACCTGGAACGGCAAATCCTGCGCCGTCAGGGCGAGGATGTCGAAGGTCTGGCCGCCGTGGAAATAGAGCACGATGACACCGATCAGGAATAGGAGGCTTCCCGCCAGCGTGTAGAGGAAGAACTTGAACGCTGCGTAGACCCGGCCTTCGCCGCCCCAGACGCCGATGATCAGGTACATCGGGATCAGCATCGCCTCCCAGAAGACGTAGAACAAGAACAGGTCGAGCGCGCAGAACACGCCCAGCATCAACGCCTGCATGACCAGCAGGCTGACCATGAACTCCTTCACCTTGCGGTCGATTGCGGCCCATGAGGCGAGCACGCAGATCCAGCCCAACAGCGCAGTCAGGAACACAAAGAGCGCGCTTATTCCGTCGATGCCGAGCGCATATGTGATCCCAAGCGCGGGCACCCACGGGTGCCTCTCGATGAACTGCATCTCATGGGTAGTTGTGTCAAAGCTGGCCAGCATGGCCAAGCAGAGAGCAAGGTCGAGGATGGTGACACCGAGTGCTGTCCATCGCACTGCATCGTCACGGCGCAAAAACATCAGAACCGCTGCACCGGCGACGGGCGTGAATACGATGAGACTGAGTAGCGGGAATCCCATCGCGCCTCCTACCGCCACGCCACGGCGAAGACGGCAACGGCTGCGATCACACCGACAATCATCGCCAGCACGTAGTGGGTCACGACGCCGGTCTGGAGCCGACGCAGCGCCGCGCCGCAGCGTAGGACCGAGCGGGCAACGCCGTTCACGATGGCGTCCACGCCGGTGAGATCGATCCGCAGTCCCGCCCGTGCTGCCCCATGCAGGAAGGGCAACGCCGCGGTCTCGGAAACGTCGCTCACCGCCTTCTCGTAGCGCGCCAGCGGTTTCTCAGCGATCCACATGAGGACCCGCGCGCCCTTGCGGTAGAACCAGTCAGTGTCGAGGCTGATCTTATTCTCGGGATCGAGCGCCTTGAGGAACAACACGAACCCCAACGCTGTAAACATCAGCACGCCGAGGCTCTCGGTGACATGGACGCCGGTGTAGGGTTCGAAGTCGACCGGATAGGGCAGCAGCGCATACAGCGCCTGGGGGAACACCCCGATCGCGATGCACAGCACCGCCGCCATGCCCATCGCGACCAGCATGTTGCCCGGCGGTTCGCGCGCCTCCAGTTTCTGATCCGTGCCGAAGAACATATAGTACGGGAGTTTTAGTCCGGTGTGCAGGAACGTCCCCGACGACGCCATCGTCAGCGCCAGCACCACCAGCGCCCGATGGTCCTGCCCGGCGGCGGCCACCACCATCGACTTGGTGACGAAGCCGGAGAAGAATGGAAATGCCGAAATCGCCAAGGCACCGACCATATAGAGCGCCACGGTCATCGGCATGGTTTTGTAGAGCCCACCAAGCTCGGTGAGCTTGCGACGGCCGGTGACGTAGATGACCGCCCCCGCCCCCATGAACAAAAGCGCCTTGTAGAGGATATGCGCGAAGGCATGGCCGGTTGCCCCGTTCACGGCCATCTCGGTCCCGATGCCGATGCCCGCCACCATGTAGCCCACCTGACTGACGATGTGATAGGCCAACAGTCGCCGGCAGTCGTTCTCCAGCACTGCGTAGATGACGCCGTAGAGCGCCATCGCGGTGCCGAGCCAGACCAGAAGCTCGGTGCCCGGAAACGCCCGCGCCAGCACGTAGACGGCGGTCTTGGTGGTGAAAGCGCTCATGAACACCGCCCCGGTGACGGTCGCCTCCGGATAGGCGTCGGTCAGCCAGGCGTTGAGCGGCGGCACCGCCGCGTTGAGCAGGAACCCGGCAAGTATCAGGTAGGCGCCGACGCCCATCCCACCCTCGATCGGACCGAAAAGCAGCGAGCCGGTGGCGAGCCCGTGGAGAATGATGCCGCCGAGCAGGGCAACCCCGCCGGTGATGTGGACCATGAGATAGCGAAAACCGGCGGCGATCGCCTGCCGGCTGCCCTGGGCGAAGACCAGATAGGCAGAGGCAAATGCCATGGCCTCCCAGAACAGGTATAGGGTCAGGTAGTCGCCGGCGAACACCACTCCGAGCGCGCTGCCGACGTAGACGAACGCGGCGACATGCTGGCCGGCGTGAGGCAGGTGCAGCGCGTAGACGGTTCCAATCAGCGCCATGATGGTGAAAACGGTGGCGAAGACGATGCTCAGCTTGTCGACCTTCGCGATCAGGACTTCCTGCCCGATGAATTGCATCTCGCCATAGCTGCCCGGCTGCATCGCAAGCACGGCAAGGATCGCCAGCGCCGGAACCAGCAGCAGATAGGCCTTGCGGATCGACCCGTTGAGCAACGGGATCGGCAGCGCGCCGAGAATGAAGATCAGGCTCGGATGGATAAAATCAATCATAGTAATCCTCGCGCCGCATGAGCCCACACTGGTGGCCGAGGAACTTGGAAACGAAAATCAAAACCATGCAGGAGCCGAAGCCGTAGACGGCAGACCAACCAGGCAGGCGGTCCCACAGGTATTCGGCGTGTTCGCGAGAAACCAGAAAGTCGGCGACGACGATCAGGACGAGCACCAGATAGAACAATCGGCGGCGCTGCCTCGCATATTCTTCGTCACCAAAGAAGTTGACGACGCGTTTGATCATTTGACCACTCCGTCCGCCAGGGCGAGAAAATAGCCGGGAAAGATGCCCATCAGCACCGAAAGGATGGCGGTTGCGACCAGCGGGATCGTCATCATCGGAATTTCACGAACCGTCGCCGGGCTCTCCTGCACCTCCGTCCCGAAAAAGGCGACATAACTGACCGGCAGGAAGTAGGCGGCGTTCAGGACAGAACTCACTAACAGCACGATCAGGAATGCAATCTCCCCCGCCTCCACAGAGCCCAGCGCCAGATACCACTTGCTGACGAAGCCCGCGGTCGGCGGCACCCCGATCATGCTGAGCGAGCCGACAAAGAATGCCCCCATCGTCCAGGGCAGCCTACGGCCGATACCGGCCATATCGCTGATGTTCCGTTTGCCAGACGCGCAATAGATCGACCCGGCGCAGAAAAAGAGTGTGATTTTCGAGAAGGCATGCGCGGCAATGTGGATAATCCCGCCGACCATTGCGACCGGCGACAACAGAACCACGCCCAGCACGATATAGGATAGTTGGCTCACCGTAGAATAGGCCAGCCTGGCCTTCAGATCGTCCCGGGTCAGGGCGTAGACCGACGCCATCAGGATGGTGAACGAGACCAGATAGGCCGTGGCTGTGCCGAGGCCCAGCTCGCCGACCAACCCGACGCCAAAGACGTGGAGCACCACGCGCAGCACGCAGAATACGCCCATCTTGACCACCGCCACCGCATGCAAGAGCGCGCTGACTGGTGTCGGCGCCACCATCGCGGCAGGCAGCCATGCGTGCACCGGCATCACGGCGGCCTTGGCGAACCCGAAAAGATAGCAGAAATAGACGACTGTCAGCAGCGCCGCCGAGGCATCGGCCCCTGCCAGCAGTCCCCCTGCCACAAAGTCCAACGACCCCGCAATGTGATAGGTCAGCGCCAGCGCGGCAAGCAGCACGCTTTTCGACGCGCCCATCAGATAGACGAGATACTTGCGGCTGCCCTTCCATCCCTCTTCGTCCTCGTGGTGGTAGACGAGCGGATAGGTAACGAGGCTGAGTACCTCGTAGAAGATCACCAGCGTAAACAGATTGGCGGCGAAGGCGCCCCCGACGGCCGCTGCCAGGCTGGTGGCGAAACAGGCGAAGAACCGGGTCTGCGCATGCTCTTTCAGGTGCCGCATGTAGCCGATGGAATAGATCGCGGCCACTATCCATAGAAGTGACGATACTGTGGCAAAGACCATGCCGAGCGCATCGACGCGGAAAGCGAAGTCGACCCCCGGCAGTATCTCGAAAAGGCGCAAATCGACGGTCCCGCCAGCCAGAACTGTGGGCGCCATCGATGCGACAATCGCGAACAGGGCGATTGCGGCCAACGGCGAGACGACGTCGCGGAGTTTCTCGCGGTTGTTGAGAAGGACAACGGCCAGGGCCGCCAGAGCCGGGACGGCGACGGCAAGCAGCGGCCGGATCGTTGTCTCCGGGTCCAAGCCGCTATCCTTTCATCATGGTCACATCGTCGACCTTGAGGGTGGATTTGTTCCTCACAAGGGCGACCAAGATGCCGAGGGCGACGGCAACCTCCGCCGCAGTGATTGCGATGACGAAGATCGCGAAGATCTGCCCGCGGAAATCGCCGTACTGACGGCCGAAAGCGATGAAGTTGATGTTGACCGAGTTGAGCAGCAGCTCCAGCGACATCAGCACAACCAGAATATTGCGTCTGAGCAAGACGCCCGCCGCTCCAATCACGAACAGGGCCACTCCGAGCAAAATATACCACCAGAGCGGAACCATCACCCCGACTCCTTCCGCGCCAGCACGATGGCGCCCACCAGGGCCGCCAGCAGGATCACGGAGGCGGCTTCAAACGGCAGGAGATAGTCGGAGAAAAGCGTCGTGCTAAGCTGTCTGATCGCGTCGCCGTCGCGCGTCGCGACCGGTTCGACGACGGAAAAGCGGTCGCTCCGGAGCACCAGCACGAGCATCTCGATCCCAAGCAGGACGAGCAGCACGAGAGTTGGAAGGCTACCGCCGGGCAAGAACCGCTGCAAGACGGCTTCGCGCACGTCGATCATCATGATCACGAACAGGAACAGCACCATGATCGCGCCGACATAGACGAAGATCTGGATGACGGCGAGCAACGGCGCCTCGAGCATGATGAAGATTGCGGAGATCTGCAGAAAACAAGCCATCAACGCCAATGCGCTGTGAACCGGATTCCGCGCCACGACGACCATCAGGGCCGCGACCACGGCCACCGTAGCGAACAGAAGAAAGAACCCCTGATCCATCGACGCCGCCCCTCGGGCGCGAACTGTCACTCGGCGAGACGGCCGGATTGGAGTAGCGCCGCACTTCAGATGCGTTCACAAATTGTGCCCTAGTATCGGATTTTTCACAAGATTATTGTCGGCGGTCGGCTAGAGGGGCGACCTTCGGAGGGAAACTTTACAAGGGGCATCGTAGACGTGCCTAAGCCGCAACCGGCGTTTCATGCAGATGCCGCCATCGGAGCGAGCCATCCGCTGAAGCTTCCAAAACGACGGTCGAGCGTCTTGCGGTTTGAACCCCGCCCGCATCCGCGTGCGTCTCGCGATAGGTGACGCAGGCTCCGCCCGACCATTCATGGCAGATCTGCATCTCGTCGACCGTGATCCGCAGCTCCGGGCGTTTCCCGTGCAGACGTCCGAACAATTCGCCCACGCCCTCTTTGCCAAGCGCGGTCCCTTGCATGGAGATCATGCGAAACTCAGGCGAGAAGCGTTCGAGCAGTTGCACCAGATCGGCAGGCCGAGCCGCCCCGATGAACCAGCGTTCGATCGCGACGTGGACATCGACAATCTCACGGAAGAATCTTTTAGTATCGGTCACGTTCGGCTCCTTGTCGGACAGTGTGAAAGAATGAGCTACGCGCGCTAATCGGCTCGCCGCAGGCGCAGAACGAAGGGCAGCGGAAACACGATCAGAACGGCAGCGATCACAAAACAGTAGCGGTAAGCCAGGGCATCGGCCGCACCGCCGCTGGCAGCGAGGAAGAGCCCCAGCAAGCCTCCCAGCACACTCGCACCGAGCGAGAAACTGAGCTGACGGTTGATGTTCCACAGCGCGCTTGCCTCTGCCATCCGTTCCGTTGGAACCGACGTAAAGGCTGCCGTCTGGGCCGTGCTCGTGCAAAGGCTCGCTCCAAAACCCATCAAAACAAAGGACGTGATCCTGACGGTGAACATTCCGGCGAATGGTGTGGCCAACAGCAGCACGCCGGCGCTGGTGACGGTCATGCCGACGAGAAAGAGCGAGCGCGGGCCTCGGGACGCAAACATCCGCCGCGTGGACATGATGGCGACGCAGGATGCGGCTGCCCATGGGAGCATAAGCATTCCCGTTTGTGTGGCCGTCAGACCAAGGCGGTCCTGCAAGTACAGGGAGGCGATCAGGTTTACGCCCGTGAAAACGCCCGGCACACACAGGTAGATGATGCTGCCAGTCCTGAGCATCGGATCGGAGAGCAGACGCAGATCAAGCAGCGGTTCGCGCGAACGCAGCGCATGGCGGACATAGGCGGCGCCCGCGACAATCGCCAAGGCAAGGACAATCGCGGCATGAACGCCACGTCCCGCCTGACTAGTGAGCGTCAGGC
Organism: Ensifer sp. Root31; assembly: GCF_001424825.1. Taxonomy (NCBI): domain Bacteria; kingdom Pseudomonadati; phylum Pseudomonadota; class Alphaproteobacteria; order Hyphomicrobiales; family Rhizobiaceae; genus Ensifer; species Ensifer sp. Root31. The sequence continues at coordinate 59,263 of NZ_LMCO01000021.1, forward strand.
CAAGGGGAAGGCAAAACAGGGTGATGGCGCTCAGCAGGAAGCCGGCAATGTCGAGCGCCGGCTTCGCTTCCGCCAACCGATCGACCGGCGCCCAGGCAAGGGCCAATGCTGCTATCGCCGCTGCCAGTGGCGCAACACCGATAAACACCCAGCGCCAGGACACATGATCGGCAGCGATCCCGCCGATGGCGGGTGAAAGTGCCGGCACCAGCAGCGCAACCGTCATGACCACGGCCGTCAGATGGGCGCGGTCTTCCGGCGGATAGGCGCGATAGGCCATGCTCTGGCCGACCGGCACGAGCAGTCCTCCGCCGAGACCCTGAACGAGCCGCCAGGCGAGAAGCGTCGCAATCCCAGTGGCCATACCCCCGCCGAAGCTTCCCACCGCCACAATGAGCAGAGAGGCAATGAACACGCGGCGTTCGCCGATCCGGCGCGCAAGCCAGCTCCCCAGCGGAATGGCGACAGTCAGGCCGAGCATGTAGATCGTGCCGACCCAGGCGAGATGCACGACGGATGCGCTCAGCTCCCGCTGCAACGCCGGCAGGGCGGCATTGAAGATGAACATATTCGCGAGATCGACGGCGAAGCCGAGAAGATAGAGGGTGGCAATTCGGGAGCGGGCGGACACCGGGAAAACCTTTGATAGGAATGACGCCCGCAGGGTATTCCCTTTCATATCGTCGAATAAGGCGATACAATTCGACAACACTTGTCGACTCTATTTACCAATTGGAGTGCGTTATGGCGGTGAGTCTTGATCGCCTGACTGCTTTGCGAGCCGTCGTGGAAGCAGGATCGTTCACTGCGGCCGCCAAGCAACTCAATCAGGCCAGGGCCGCCGTCAGTTTCAACATCAAGCAGCTCGAAAGCGAATTGGGCGTCACGCTCCTTCATCGCACCACGCGCAGCCTTGCTCTGACCGATGCCGGCGAACGGTTCTATGCGCGCTGCCTTCGCATTCTCACGGAAGCCGATGAGGCGATTGCCGAAGCGCGCACGGAGCAAACGGTGCTGAGCGGCAGCTTGCGCCTGACATCGACGGTTGAATATGGCGTCGCGGTGATCGCTCCGGCGCTTCAGAAATTCACTGCGCTGCATCCAGACCTCGACGTCCAGTTCGAAGCCTATCCGACGAATGTCGACCTCCTGCGCGACCGCTTTGACGTCGCAATCCGGCTGGGGCGCAACGAGCAATTCCAGACGTCGCCATATGCTGGTGTGCACCTGGGGACGTATCAGCTCAGGCCAGTCGCGTCGCCGGACATCCTCGCCCGCGTTGATCGAACTGTCGTTGGTGCGCCCAAGATGCTGAGCGCGCTGCCGCACATCAGCAATGCCACCGTCGACCATGTGAAAAGCTGGACAATGTTCGACGAAGACGGGTGCGAATGCGCGTTCGAGGTGCCTCGTCCGTCCCGGCTACTTGCCAACAACGCATCGGTTGTGAAGGCGCTGGCGGTTGCCGGCGCAGGCGTTGCGCTTCTGCCTGACTGGTTCGTCGCGCCAGAACTTGCCAAGGGCACGTTGGCCGACGCCCTGCCGTCCTATCGCTTCCCCGATCACCAGATTTTCGCGATGCACCTGCCCATGCAGATGGTCCCGCAGAAAATCCGGGCCTGGCTCCTTTTCCTCAAGGATCATGTCCGTCGTTGATTTCCTGGCACGGTACGCCGGACTTCTGCTCGGAAGTTCTCGACCAAACCCTACATTCCTACATGGCGGAGCGTGACAGATTCAAACTACCACCTCGTGAAGATCATCGACATTCTCGATACCGTGTCCGGTCATCGCCGATGCGTCGACATGTGGGTCGTAGCAATTCCTCCTGCCTTATCCGATGTCCGGCGCTTCAACCCGCGAGGATCGATTGCTCGACGATCGTCAGCGCCCGGTCGAGTTCCTGGCGGGAGACCACCATGGGCGGCGAAAGCGTCATGACGTTGCCCTGGCTGATCTTCAGGCTCAGCCCCGCTTCCATGCAGCGATAATAGGCCCGCTCCGCCAGCGCATTGTCCGGCGTGAAATCCGTCCGGTCGGATACGATCTCGACGCCGAAAAGCAGGCCGCGGCCGCGCACATCCCCGACCGCCGCGCAGCGTTCGCCGAAAGTGCTGAGCCGGTCCATCGCATAGCCGCCGAGTTCGGCGGCGCGCTCCGCAAGCCCCTCCTCGATGATGATGGAAATGGTGGTCAGCGCCGCGCGCGTCGTCACCGGGTTCTTTTCGTGCGTGTAGTGGCCGATGGCATAGTCGCCCGCCACGTCGAGATCGCGCCTGGCGACCACGCCCGCGATCGGCAAAATGCCGCCACCGAGCGATTTTCCGAGCACGAGGATGTCGGGAACGACCTCGTCGTGCTCGCAGGCAAAGAAGCGGCCGGTCTTGCCTAGGCCGGTCGGAATTTCGTCGAAGATCAGCAAGGTTCCGTGCCGGTCGCAGGCCTCACGCACCTGTTTCCAGAAACCCGGCGCCGGTGGATTGGGCGTCGCCCGCATCGGTTCGGCGACCAGCGCTGCAAAATCGCCCTCGCGGGCGAGGACGTAGGAGATCATGTTGGCGCAGGCGCGCGCGGAACTTTCGAGATTGTCCTGGCCATAGCCGCAGTGGCGGTTCGCCCAGGGCGCGACGTGTTCGGCGCCCGGCAGGAGCGGGCCGGCTATGCCCGAGCGGAAGGTCGCCTCGCCGCCGACGCTCGACGCGCCGAAGCCGGCGCCGTGGAAGGCATCCCAGAAGGAAAGCGTCTTGAACCGGCCGGTCGCGGCGCGCGCCAGCTTCAGCGCGACTTCGATCGCATCGGATCCACCCGTGGTGAACAAGACCTTGCCGAGATCGCCGGGCGCAAGACGGCCGAGCATCTCGGCAAGCTCGACGGCAGGTTCGCAGGTGAAACGACGCGGTGCAAAACACAAATCATCGATCTGGGCCTTGATTGCCTGTTTCAGCCGGGGATGGCCATAGCCGATGTGGTGAACGCTGTTCCCATGGAAGTCCATGTAGCGCCGGCCAGAGGTGTCCTCGATCCAGATGCCCTCCGCCTTGGCGATGGCGGTCAGGCAGGGGCTTGACAGGCTCTGGTGCAGGAAGGCGGCGGCGTCGCGCGCCACAAGGGAGTTCGTCCGTTCGTCGCCCATCCGGGCGTTCCAGGCCCCGCGCGCTGCCGATGTGTTGGCTTCGCCCTCCGTGTGAACCAGGGCGGATGCTGTGGCTTTCATCGCTTTCTCCGATCATCGTGCAGCTGCGTGCAAGCTATCGCATCTATCGGAGAGTGAACAAAATCGATATTAATGAGACAAATTAAGAATTCTTCGATGCCGATGCATCACCTAGGGGGCTTCCGCCTGTCATGCGCTATGTCCAGCTTCGGGCTTTCCATCACGTGGCTCTTGCCGGCAGTTTTTCGCAAGCTGCCCGAGCATTGCACCTCACGCAGCCTGCCATTTCCGACCAGGTGCGCTGGCTGGAGGAGGAATACGACGTCGCCCTATTCGTTCGAAAGCGCCGTCAGATCGAGCTGACACCGGCAGGTTCCCGGCTCCTGGCGGCGACCCACCGCCTGTTCGATGCCGAAGGCGAAGCCCTCGAGGTCCTGCAGGAGGAGCGATCGCTGAGGGCAGGCATGCTCAGGATCGCAGCCGATTCGGTGGATCACGTCCTGGACGTGCTCACCGTCTTCCAGGCGCGGTTTCCCGGCATTCAGATCAAGATCGTCGGCGGCAATTCCAACAGCATCGTGGAGGATTTGCTTGCCTACGACGTGGACGTCGGCGTCCTTGGCGAATTGGCTGATGAGCGCCCGTTCGAAGTCTTTTCGCTCAATGTCTCGCCTGTCGTGCTCTTCGCCGCGAAATCGCATCCCCTGGCGACGCGGACGAGCATTCCGCTTGAGGCGTTGAGCGCATGGCCCCTGATCATGAGGGAGCAGGGTTCACGCACCAGGCAGATGCTGGAGAAGCTCGCGGGGGCGCAAGGGGTGACCCTCCGCTACGCAATCGAGGCCGAAGGACGCGAAGCCGTCCGGCGGATCGTTGCCGCGGGCATGGGTCTCGGGGTTGTGTCCGAAGCGGAGTTCGACAACGATCCGAGGCTGGTGAAAATCGCGCTCGAACACCAGCCGCTTTCGATGCATGAAAAGCTGATCTGCCTGAAGGATCGCCGTAGCAGCAAGTCAATACAGGCCTTCTTCGCGACTGCGCGCGCACTGTCGCAAGGCTAGTGCGTTCCCCACCCAGCATGACCATCGATAGCCAATCGCGAAGATCCCTCGCCTTCGGCAGCGTCGCGTTACCTAGCGAAGCAACGCGCCTCCGACGCGCCGCAGCGAACGCTTGTGCCCCGCGGCACATCATGTCATTAGGACGCCTTCCCCGGAGACTGGCAGATGACGAAAAACATAATCGCCGGAAAACCTTTGAAAAGATTGGTGTTTATGGCGTCCCTTTTTTTGTGGACACCGGCGAATGCAACGCCGGCACTCGTCGTGGATGCCGACAGCCATCAAGTTCTCTATCAGGAAGATGCCGGCGTACCCTGGTATCCGGCCTCGACAACCAAGCTCATGACCGCGTTCGTCGTGTTTGAAGCCCTTCGGTCTGGCGAGGTGACACTGACGACGCCGGTCACCATGACCCGCAACGCAACGAAACAGGCGTTTGTCGAATCCGGCCTGACCTCCGGCCGGACAATGACCCTCGAAGACGCGCTCTTTGCCACGATTACGGCTTCAGCAAATGACGTCGCTGTAGCCTTGGCAGAAGTAGTCGCTTCCGGCGAAACGTCTTTCGTTCGGCGAATGAATGAAGCGGCGGCCCGCATCGGGCTTACGGGCACGCATTTTACCAATCCAAACGGTCTATTTGACCGAGAGAATTACACCACTGCCCGCGATCTTGCGATCCTTGGGTTGGAAGTGGACCGGATGTTTCCTGAATATCGCCGCTTCTTCCTGGCTTCGGCAGTCACGATCGACGGTAAAGAGATCAAGTCCAACAATCTGTTGTTGACGCGTTTCAGCGGCACCATCGGGATGAAGACTGGTTTCCTATGTGCATCTGGACGAAATATCGTCGGGCTCGCCACTCGAAACGGAAGGCGCGTGATGGTGGTCATCTTGGGCGCCACGACAGAACGGGAACGCAACGAAAGATCCGCGCAATATCTGACGCACGCCTTCGATGGAACGCTGTCGCCAGATGCAGTGCTTGTGGATCATCTGCCGAACCGGACCGGTGTCACGCCGCAGGATATGCGCATTCGCCTCTGTACCGACCAGAGTGCTGACTACGAGGCCAGCCGAAATAAGCTTTATCCAATGGGCCTGGCAGGTCAGGAAACCTACTTGCGAGATCATATCACCGGGCAGGTCCACGCGATCACGACATGGGCCAACGATAACGTCACGGATGTACCAACACCCACACCACGCCCATCATAATCACAACAACGAGCCGGCTGTATGGTGCGATACACCTTCGGCCTAAGTCCCCAGCGATCTGCCCAGAGCCGCGGCCTGCCGTTCATGGGTCGCCGGCGGCACGCCGGCTCCCGTCTGGATGCACGGCCTTAGCCGTATGACACGCGCAGTTTGGTTTAGAGGTGCGCCCACGCGTGAAAGTGTTAATGTGGAAAGTCACGGATTTGCATTGCCGCCCCTGTTTCGATCACTGTCGAGGGAGACTGCAAGATGGCAAAGAAGCTGCTCGAAGGCGCCTCGAAGGAGGATCAGACCTGGTTGGCCGAAGTGACATACCGGTTCGCGTTCGATGCTGTGTATAGGTCCCTACCACCGGATGCGAACGCTGCCCGGTCGAGACTCGAGGCTGGAAACCGGGCCTTCGCCGAACTCCTTGACCGGATCGCCTCATCACCACCCGCAAAGCTGAACATCGCTGTCGACCCGCATGATGTCGGCCTTCTTCCCGGGCGCAGCGCGGCACCCAAACAGCAACCGTTTGCGGCAATTGTCGGTTGTGCCGATGCGCGTGTTCCGGTCGAGCTGATCTTTTCCGAGGGCCCGAACGACCTGTTTGTCGTCAGGGTGGCCGGCAATGGCATGGGCGACGACGTCACGGCCAGTCTGAGCTATGCTGTTGATCATCTCAAGGATAGCCTGCGCACGATAGTCATCCTCGGCCACAGCGGGTGCGGGGCCGTTTCGGCGGCCGTCGACGTCTATCTGGAGCCAGCAAAATATATGCAAATCATGACGCAGAAGGATCTGCGTCAAATCCTGGACAGCATACTGATCGTCATCCAGCTTGGCGCGACCTGGCTGGAGAGGGTGTATGGGACCGAGGTCGTCCGCCGGCCGGGATATCGGACCACACTGATTGAGGTGGCGATAGCGCTAAACGCGGCGCTGACCGGATATGGCATTCGTTCGCGCCTGAACTTGGCGGCCCGCGGCGAAATTGAAGTCGTCTACGGCGTCTATCTTCTGGAGGAGCGACTTGTGTGGTCACCAAGAGGAGAGAACCCGGACTGGTTTCATTTGTCGGCGGCACCAAGGGACCCGGATGACTTCGTCATACTGTGTGACCTCCTAGTGTCGTGCCCTCGGGTACTGGACCTGCTCGCTACCACCCCGAAGCCCGTGCGGCACTAGGAGACCTGTGCGCGGGTGTCTGGACTGGCGTGTTGAATTACGATTCTCTCAATCTGAACAATGGATTGAGGATGCGATGTCGCACGTCGGCGCATGGGGCGGCTGCTTGCTGGCCGCTTTCGAGGCGCTCAAGCCGTCGTGCGGTTGCGCGGCAAACAAAAAACCCGCCGGTTTTCGCCTGGCGGGCTTTTTTTGATTTGGTTGCGGGGCTTGATCACGCAGAGACTTGTGATTTCGGGACGCTATATGAATTTCGCTCATATTACGACGTCGCCGCCACACCTTGAGGCGCCTAGCCGCGGCGATGATGCGGGCGGTGATCGGCGTGTAGCACAAGAGCAGGAGGTCGGCTTCAGCCACCTCGCGCCTCAGCCTGTCCTCCGGCACGCGCCGTCGGGCAGCGAGACGAGCTCGACGCCGCGCGCCCCTAGCCCGGCGTCGATTTCCGGACATTCGATTTCCTGATCCGTCCGAACGGCTTTCATGGCATTCCTCCTGCTTTATCCGATGTCCGGCGCGTCAACCCGCGAGGATCGATGTTCGACGATCGTCAGCGCCCGGTCGAGTTCCTGACGGGAGACCAACGGATTTCACGCCGGACAATGCGTTGGCGGAAGCTGCCACTAATCCTTTTGATCGAGGTGACGAGCAAAATCATCCTACTTTAGGCGAAGTTGTTCTGCGGATAGTGAAACTCTAGCGTGCCGTGTCAGTTGGCGCCTCCGTCTTCAATCCGCTGGCGATCCCGCCAAGACTGATCCGCAGTGCCACGAGGGGACGGAAGGGTGATTGCGGTGGCGGCTAAAAGGGCGCTGGCTCAAAAGTGGGGGGCAGATGTTTGCGGGTTTAGAGGTCTTTCAACAGGCGTTTGACGTGTGCGTCGCGGGCGCTGGCCCGGTCGGTATTGCCGCTGCGCTTGAATTGAGCAGGCGCGGCATGCGAACGCTGCTTCTCGAAGCGGGGCCGAAACGATCGAAACGACCCCAACGAAACGAAACAGGCTTCGACATAGAAGACGATATCTATCACGCTGCGGACCGACTTACTTCGGCCACCGGACTTGGCGGCACGTCCGAACGATGGGGTGGGCAATGCGTTGAGCTGGATGATATAGACTTCGAGGCAAGAGATTATGTCGCACACTCCGGTTGGCCTATTGCTCACGAAGAGATTTCGCCTTTTTATCAGCGGGCACGGGCTCTTTTGAGCAGCAACGTCGCCGGCGAGCGATCGGAGCCGGAACCGGAGACTGATTTCCCATCATCCCGGGAAAGCTGGACACGAATACGCAACACAGCGAAGGCCAACAGCGCCGAGCTCGCTTCTTCGAAGAACCTCTTCGTCGCCCTGGACGCGAGGATCAAAGCTCTGGCGTTCGATCCGGTTGAGGCGCGCGTACATTCCATGTCGATTGCCTGCCGCGGTGGTTCGTACAAGGTGTGCGCAGACCAATATGTGCTGGCCTGTGGCGGCAGAGGTAATACCCGGCTCCTACTGAACCTCCAGCTGGCGTTTCCGCAATTGTTCGGCGGAAGCGATGGGCCGCTCGGGCGCTTCTACATGGGACACCTCGCTGGACAGATCGCGCAGATCGAATTCGCCACCAAAGAGCATGCCGAACGGTATCTTTTTAAGCGCACATCCACCGGAACCTTCGTGTGTAACCGGTTTCAACCCGCCCCCCAATTGCAACGGGCACACGAGCTGCCGAATATCGCTTTTTGGCCGACGAACCGTAGGGCCGCTTTCGGTGAGGCCGACACGGCGCTCTCGCTGCTACATCTCTGGAACAGTCGGAAGTCCTTCGTCCACAAGGCGACATGGGGCGAAGCCGACCGATTCCGTTACTATAATGCTCTGCATAATGTACTGCGCAATCCCCTTGGCGCGACCTCTTCCGCGCTGGGGCTGCTTCGCCAAAAATTCAGCTTTGCCGAACCATATGTTCTGCTGCGCAGGCCAGACATGAAATACGGCCTTCGCTACCATGGGGAGCAAATTCCAAGCAGTTCAAGCCGCGTCTTCCTCAAGCCAGAGCAAGATGCGGACGGCCAGTTCAAGCTCGACGTCTCATTCCGATATCTGCCTCAGGATTTTCGCGGGACGCTCCAAGCACATGTCGCCTTGGATCGCTGGCTCAAGGAGCGCAAGATAGGCAAGCTGATATTCGACGCAGCCCCCGAAAACCTCGAAGAGCATATCGCCGCGCAAGCCAAAGACGGATACCATCAGATCGGGTTGACCAAGATGGGCGTGGACCGCAACCACGCCATCGTCAACCACAACTGTCGCGTCATCGACATCGCTAACCTCCATATCGCCGGCAGCTCCGTTTTCGCTACGTCCGGACAAGCGAACCCCACGCTTCCCGCCGTCGCCTTGGCCATCAGACTCGCCGAACATCTCGCCAGCGAGGCCCGCCATCAAAGGACGGCGGCGAGTTTGTCGACGAGCAGCTGCGGAAGCCTCTCTTCCGGCCCTCAACCCGTCACGGAAATCCTGTCCTCACTCTGACGCTCGGGGGCGTTGCGTGGGAAGCTCCCCGCTCGAAGGCCGGCGACCCTGGCGCCGGTCAGGGGGAAGCTGTCCGCACATAGGATCAACTTGGCGCCCCCAGACAGGACATTAACCGCCACCCGTTACAATACTAATCTTACTAATCAAACACCCTCTTGACTCCTAATTGACACCGGCCGTTGCTTTGTTCTGCCCCAGAACGCCAAAAAAGCCCGCCGACTCGGGCGCCCTATGCAGATGCTCAACACGATTGACGACATCCGCGTTTTCAATGCTGGTGCCGAGCCAGACGTTTGGCAGGACTTCGCCAATCTTGCCGGAAACCAGCTCCGTCATTCGGTCGGGCCGCTTCGTGAGGATTTGATAGTTGTGGCGCGGCGTCTCGCGCATCACCTGCCAAACTTCGAGAATGAAGGCGTCGCTGACCTGCTCATGAAACAGGTCACTCATCGAGTTTACGAAGATCTTTCGGGGTTTGCACCAGCGATGCGGAATCGACAGCGCCTCCCGATCCTCGCGTACCACGCCATTTTAGACAGTTCACCGTCCAGTCTTGCGGGTCAGCCCCGCATATTTCTCCACGCCCATCGCCTCGAGGCGTTTAGCCATTTCCATGGCATAGCAATGCGTGCAGCCAGCGGTCACAATCGAACACCCGGCAACTGGATTCCAAGTCGAATCCGTCCACTCGATCTGCGTTTCAGCCATGCCTCTCTCCCGAGAATCTGTCACCCAACGAAGACATCAGTTGCCATCCCTCATAGGATTGACGAATTGGATACCGGCGAAATCTTTTCCGTTGTCCGTGACCACCACGCAGTCGTTAGCACCGGCGACGGCAGCGATGATCATGTCGAGTGCGCTGCGCGGACGACCTGCGGCTTTGCCTTCGGCCATCAATCGCGCCCAGATCAAAGCTGCCTTGTCGTCGAACGTAAGGATACGGTTGGCGAACAACTCCTGCGGACCTTCCGGCCCCGAGAACCAGGCATCAAGGGCGTCTCGCTTCTTGCCGCGCGGCTTCTCCAGAATGCCGCGCCGGATTTCCGCGATGGTGAGCGAAGCGACGAACAGGTTCTCATCCTTCTGTTCGATCCACCATGCCAACAGCGCTTCCGAGGGCTGCGGCTTGACGATATTGCTGATGATGTTTGTATCGAGGAGATAACGCGTCACAGCTCGACCCTGCGCCCTTCCTCGCGGGGGCGCGACAGATCGACATCAGCGCCGACCAGAGGCGAGCGGCGGAGGGCGGACAGGATACCGCCGGATTTCGGCGGCTCACTCGCGACGAGGGCCTTGACCGCCGCCCGCGCCTGCTCCGCTTCCGGCCCCTCTTCAGCTAGTTGGCGGGCAAGCGACCGGATCAGTTCGCGGTCGGATTCTAGCGCCAGGACCTCGAAGCGCTTGAAGCCGCGCTGCGTCAGCCGTGCGCGATAATTCTCGATTGCTCTCTTCTGTGCGGCATTGCTCATGACGGGTCTCCGTTCTATATCCTGATATATAGCCGATATTAACATCATAAACAAGGGATGTCAGCGATGCCACGAGACTCGCGCCATAAAGCAGTAATGCAGAACAATACTGCGCGTTGGCGCCAGTATTTTCCATATGCTGCGGCACGCGGAAGTGCGCCAAGCTTTGCCGTAGCCGCCGAAGGCACGCCGTCCACCGCCGAATATACGCCTTTAATTTCAGTTGCTTATACTGATCCTCACGCGAATTCTGCAGGGCATGACCTTGCACCCACCCGGCAACAAAGCGAAGATGTCAAGAAGAGAGCGCGAAGAGCTCCTCGAATCCTTGCTGATCGACGAACTGGAACTTACCTTTACACCTCGTGGCAACCCCGATCCGCGCTTTCTGGGTCTGGTCGACTTTCTGGCACGGCAGGCAGCGCGGGAGTGCTTCGCGGAAGAAGTGAAGATGATGAGGCGACGGGGGAAACGCACCTCCTGATGCCGAAGGGAGAGGTGCATTGAAGGTCGCGATCTACGCCCGCTACAAAGAGAAGGAGAAGCGGATCGAGGCGGCGAGCATACTGCGCTTCGTGGTGGACACGATCGTGCTGAGGCCGGTGGAGGGCAAGGTGGAGATCGACGTTCAGGGCGATCTTGCTGGAATCCTTACGATTTCCGCACAAACGAAAAACCCCGCCTTAGGGGCGGGGTCATCGCAAGTAAAGATGGTTGCGGGGGCCTGATCGCACCGAGACTTGCAATCCCAGCGCCATGCCTGAGCTTTACGCAACCATTCTGTTATACGGTCCAGCGGTCATTCGCTTCGTCACCCTATCGGTGCGGCTCTTCCGGCGCTGTCGCGTGCGGTTCAGATCGTTTCGATGAGAACGCGGTTGCCTAGCCCTTGTCCATCGCAGACTGCAAGGTTGCTCGCATCTCGTTGGCAACGTCTTTTAGGATTGCGGTGAATTTTTCCGCGACTGCCGAACCCGTTTTTCGGGCCGGACGCCAGACGGCGAGCGCGTAGGGGACGCCGACGCTGAACCTTCGCAGGACCACGCCCTTGCCCAAATAGTTCGCGGCGGTCAGCGGATTGATGATTGATACGCCCACTCCGGCTGAAACCATTGAACAGACGCTTGCCGCAGTCGTTGTTTCAACCGCGTAGCTACGCGAGATGCCCGCTGCAAAGAAGATGTCGTCCAGTTTCCGTCTATACGGGTCATCCTGCGAAAAATAGACGAACGGGACACTATCGAAATCGGCAGGCTCGAGAACCGGTTTGGACGAAAGCGGATGACCAATCGGCAAGACGCAGACCAGGTCGCCAACTTCGATGCGCTGCGAGATAACTCCCTGATGTTCGAACCGGCCTTCAGTTACCCCCAGGTCAAACACGGTCGTGGTCATCTCATGCTGCAGCGACAATTCCTCGAGGGAATGAAGGGACAAATGAACCGCGGGGCGATGCTTCAGGAGCCGTTGCGCCACACGGGGCAGGATCGCCTCAGCATAGGCGGGGATGGTCGCGACCCGGCAGTTCGCGGCATTGTGCGTTCGGATCGCGGACGCGGCCCGACTAATTTCTTCCATGCCGACGAAGGCGCGGCGCACGACTTCATGCAGCAGCAGCGCCTGGTTCGTCGGTGTCAGGCGCTTGCCGAAGCGCAAGAACAGCTCGAATCCGATCCGCTGTTCCATATCCCGCAACTCGCGGCTTATCGTTGGTTGCGATGTCCCCAAGGCCGCCGCAGCCGCGGTCATGCTCTTGTTGATCATGATGGCGTTAAAAATCTCCATCTGACGCTGATTGAGCCGCATCGTTCCGTTCTTTCTCTTTCCCGCCTCGGAGATACCACCGTTCCCGTCGTTGACCGGTCGAGGTTCCAGCAATTTGCATATCAAATCTGAATAAGACGGCTTTAGCAATTATTTCCCAAGCATCGCGAGGTCTGGAATCATCCGCTCATTAGGAACCGCTGATGCAATTATTCGTGATGGGCTGATGACAAAACATACGGAACCGCCGAATCGCCTGGGAAAAGACCGGAAGTGGCTCGTCTATCAGGCTGGCGGCCTGCATATCGAGGATGTATGTCTTAGCGCCGTGGCAAGGGCCGTGCCGACCCCTTTCTACTGCTATTCCGCAGATGCCATCCGATCGGCGTACAAGTATCTCGCGTCTGCCGTTAACCCGATCGGCGTTTCGATCTGTTTCGCGGTCAAGGCCAACAGCAACATCGCCGTGCTTGGCTTGCTGGCGGAACTTGGTTGCGGCATGGACATCGTTTCCGGCGGAGAGCTTGAGCGCGCCCTCGCCGCGGGAGTGCCGGCATCGAAGATCATCTTCTCCGGGGTTGGAAAGACGCGCGCCGAGATTGCCCGCGCAGTTGAGGTCGGCATCCACCAGATCAACGTCGAGTCGGCCGCTGAAATCACCGCAGTGGCCGAGGTTGCTCGAGGACTTGGCCAGCGCGCGCCGATCACGCTTCGCGTGAATCCCGACGTCGATGCAAAGACACACGCAAAGATCACGACGGCAACCAAGGACAGTAAGTTCGGAATCCCGATCGGCGATGTAGCCGACCTCTATGCCGAGGCAGCGGCGATGCCGGAACTCGAGGTGTTGGGCGTCGCCGTTCACATCGGATCGCAAATTCACGACATGTCGCCGTTCCGACGTGCCTTTTCGGCAATGGCCGAGCTGGTAATGTTCATGCGCGGGAGAGGACTGGTCGTGCCGCGTCTGGATCTTGGCGGCGGGATAGGCATCGCCTCGGACGACACGCCGGGTCCCGACATCGCAGAATATGCTGCAATCATTGCCGAGACAGTCGGCCACCTTGGCTGCCAACTGACTGTGGAGCCCGGTCGATGGCTGGTCGGACGGGCGGGGTTACTGGTGACGGAGGTTCTTTACCTCAAGGAAATGCAAAGCGGGCCCATGGCCATCCTGGACGTCGGGATGAACGACCTGATGCGTCCGGCGCTTTACGACGCGCAGCATCCCGTTTTAACCCTTCACGTGCCGCGCACGGATCGGGCCTCCCATCACTACAGCCTCGTAGGTCCGATCTGCGAAAGCTCCGACAAATTCGGGACGTATAATAGACTTGGCGAGATGCGCGCGGGCGATCTGCTGGCGTTCGATTGCGCCGGCGCCTATGGCGCGTCGATGGCCTCGACCTACAACTCCCGTGATCTCGTGGCCGAGGTCCTCGTGGAGGGCAGCCGGTTCCGGACGATACGGCGTAGGCAAAATATCAGCGAGATGCTGAGGCTCGAGCAAGCGGGAAGGTGGCAGTTTCCTGTTCCGGAAGGGCAGGAAGCGACCAGGTCAGCTCAACCGGTCTCGGACGAGGCGCTCAGGACGCCGGTGACAATCGGCACAAACTGAACTGGAAACTGATCCGGAAACGGAACAGTCGGGGAGGCACGCGGCGACATTCGTCGTGCACGTCGACCCGGATGGGGAACCAAGAAAAAGGAAGAAGGACGGACAAATGCTTAATAAGGTCAAATTTCTAATGGCGACGGGGCTGGTCACGCTTGCCCTGGCCTCGCCCACACTGGCGGCAGATCACGTATTGCGAATCGCCTACCAAGAGGATCCGAAGACCGTCGACGTGCAGATGACGCAGGATTTCTACACCCTGCCGCTGAATGTTTACGACCGGCTTATCGAAGCGGAAACGAGCGGCCCTGGCCAATCGAAGCTGGTGCCCGGCCTCGCCGAGAGCTGGGAAGTTTCGGAGGATGGCAAGACCTATACGTTCCATCTGCGCAAGGGAGTCCTTTTCCACAATGGCGAGGAACTGACGGCCGATGACGTCGTCTACACCTTCGACCGGATGCTCGACCCCAAGACCAAGGCCCTTAGCACCGATATTCTCGACTTCGTCGATGGCGCCAGGGAGCGTCTGGACGGCACGGCCACCACCGTCCGTGGATTGCAGGCGGTAGACAAATACACTGTCAAGATCATTCTGCGCGACCCCTACGCGGCCTTCACCGCTCTTATGGCCGCCCCGGCCGCCTCGATCTACAATCGGAAGTTCACCGAACCGTTGGGCGACCAGTACGGTCTCACGCCTGAAACGACCAACGGCACTGGTCCGTTCAAGTTGACGGAATACAATCTGAACGACAATCAGGTTCTCGAAGCCAACGACCAGTACTACCGTGGTCGTCCCAAGCTCGACCAGATCATCATCCGCGTTGTCGCAGATTCGGAGACCTTGCGGCTTCTCTTTGAATCTGACGAACTGGACGTCTTCGACGTTGACTACGCTCCGACGCAGTTGCCTTATTTCACCAGCAGCGATCAGTGGAAGGGCCAGGTCCGGGCGGGTCCGCGCGTCGGCATGTACTACTATCACATCAACCAGGCGCTGAAGCCCTTTGACGACGTGCGCGTCCGCAAGGCATTCCAGATGGCCATCAACCGCGAGGAAATTCTCCAGAAGAATTTCTACGGCAAGGGCATGGTTGAAAACGGCGTGATGCCGCGTGGCCTTACCTGCTACGCCGCCGCCACGCCCATCGAATACAATCCGAGCAAGGCCAAGCAACTTCTGGCCGAAGCGGGTTATCCCAACGGCGTGGACATCAAGCTTGCGCAGGTCAGCAGCTGGTCTTCGAAATGGTCTGACATGAACCAGATCATTCAGGCCCAGATTAAGGAAGCCGGCTTCAACGTCCAGATCAACACGATGGACGAGTCGGCCTATCTTGCGAGCCGCAAGGCCGGGACGGTCGACAACTACACGCAAAACTGGTCCGCTGACTTCAACGATCCGGACAACTTCTTCTACACGTTCTTCAGCAAGAGCGGGACAGCGGTTCGTGGTTACAACAACAACGATACTGAAGTCTTCGCGGCTCTCGACAAGGCACGGTCGATGACCAATCCCGAGGAACGCTGCGCACTCTATCAGAAGATGACCGATCGGATCGTGCAGGAAGACGCGGCCTGGGTGCCGATGTTCAGCCTCGATCACGCCTACGTCGTGCAGCCGCGGGTGAAGAACTTCGTGGTGCCGTGGAACGGCTGGAGCGACATGAGCTACTATAAGATGGAAGTCGAATAAGGCATTCGAGGTGGCGGGCGTTGTTCATCGGTGCCCGCCCCATCTGAGCGCGCTTGTCGCCAGTGCGCCTTCTCTGGCAGGTATCTCCTTGCAGCTCTCGCCTCAGTGAGACCCAATGAAAGATTTCTTTCGATGCTGATCTTCGTGATAAAGCGCATCGCGATTTCGATCCCCGTTCTGATCGCCATCACGGCGTTGCTTTTCATCATGCTCAATGTGATCCCCGGCGATCCCATTGCGCTGATGATGAAGGAACATGCGAGCGCCGACGTGATCGACCGCGTACGTGCCCAGATGCACCTCGATGATCCGCTGCTCACGCGGTATTTCAGGTTCCTTTTCGCCGCGCTGCAGGGCGATCTCGGCGTGTCGATCAAGCTCAACCGGGACGTGACGACACTCATACTCCACGCCTTCCCGAATACGCTTCTCCTCGCAGCCAGCGCGGCGATCGTTTCCTGGGTCATCGGCATCCCCGTGGGGATTCTGTCGGCGGTTCGGCGGGGCTCCAAGCTCGACCATTTCTTCATGGGCTTCTCGCTTCTGGGCGTGTCGATGCCGATCTTCTGGTCCGCCCTGCTGATGCAGTACATCTTCGCCTTGAAACTGAAATGGCTGCCGGTATCGGGGTTCTACGGCTTCGAATATGTGATCATGCCCGCCATGGTTCTGGGGTGGAGCTCCGCAGGCGTGATCGCCCGTTTGACTCGATCCAGCCTCTTGGAAGTGATGCGCCTTGACTATATCCGAACGGCCCGGGCCAAGGGACTTCGCGAGATCCTGGTAATTCAGCGGCATGCACTCAAGAACGCGCTCATTCCCGTGGTGGCTATCATGGCGATCCAGGTTGCCACCCTTCTGTCCGGCGCGGTCATCACCGAAGCGATCTTCGGCATTCCCGGCGTCGGCCGCATCTCCGTCAACGCCATTCAGGCGCGCGATATGCCGCTTCTACAAGGGTCGGTCCTCTTTGCGACTACCCTTGTCATTATGGGGAATCTGATTGCCGATATTCTCTACTCCATTCTCGACCCCCGCATTCGATACCAAATGAAGGGAGGATCGAAGTGACGCAATTTTCCGAAACAACGGAAGACTTTGCCGATACGAGCGAGAGCGACAGCTTCTTTCGTGAGACGGTCAGGGTCTTTTGCAGAAACCGCATGGCGGTGATCGGGCTGATCCTGGTCGGCGCTCTGGTCTTCGTTGCGATTTTTATTCCGCTTATCAGCCCCCACGATCCCTATCGCGTCGCGCTGGACGAACAGTTCTTGCCGCCGTCCACCACCTATTGGCTCGGGACAGACAATTTTGGCCGGGATCTTCTGACACGGATTCTCTATGGCGCCCGGATCTCGTTGGTCGTCGGCATCGTGCCGAGCTTCATCTCTCTGGTGATCGGGGCCGTAATGGGCATCATCAGCGGATATTTCGGAGGCAAGACCGATGTCCTCATCATGCGCCTGGCCGATACCATGCTCGCTTTCCCGTCGCTGCTCTTGGCGATGGTCGTGATGTACACGCTGGGCGCAAACCTCTTCAACATCTTCATCGCGTTGAGCCTCGTCGGCTGGGCAGGTGTGGCGATGGTCGTGCGCTCCCAAACGCTCGCCCTCAAGGAGAAGGAATACATCGAGGCGGCGCGCGCGAACGGCACGAGCAAAGTGACGATCATGGTTCGCCACCTCTTCCCCAATGTCATCCCGACGCTGATCGTCCTGTTTTCGCTCAGCATTCCCGAGGCGATCATGTGGGAATCGAGCCTCAGCTTCCTCGGCGTGGGCGTCCAGCCACCCGAAGCGAGCTGGGGGTTGCTAGTGGCAAAGGGCAAGGAATACCTCTTCTCGGCACCGCTGGTCGCGATCATTCCGGGGGTGGCAATCCTGGTCGCGGTGCTGGCGTTCAATTTTGTCGGTGACGGGCTGCGCGACGCGCTCGATCCCTACATGAAAGACTAGCGGGCGCTGCGATGACAGATCAGAGCATATTGTTAAGCGTGCGCAACCTGCGCACGGAATTCCAGACCCAGCGCGGCTCCGTCAAGGTTGTCGACGGCGTGTCGTTCGAGGTCGGCCGTGGCAAAATAGTGGGACTGGTGGGAGAATCCGGCTCCGGCAAGAGCGTGACGGCGCTGTCGCTGATGGGGCTGGTGGCATCCCCCCAGGGAAAGGTAAGCGCCGACAGCATTATGCTGAACGGCACCGACCTGACACGGCTGAACGCCGAAGAACTGCGGCGCAACCGCGGCCGTCAACTATCGATGGTGTTCCAGGAGCCGATGACATCCCTGAACCCGGTGAGAACCATGGTCCAGCAGGTCGGAGAGCCTCTTTCGATTCACACGAATCTCGGTCGGCGTGCTATCCGCGACAAGGTTCTGCACATGTTCGAAACGGTGGGCATACCGGAACCTGCGGCGCGTCTCGACGTCTATCCGCACCAGCTGTCGGGCGGTCTCAGGCAACGGGCGATGATCGCCATGGGACTGATTTGCGAACCGAAGCTTCTCATCGCGGACGAGCCGACGACCGCGCTGGATGTGACGACACAGGCGCAAATCTTGCGGCTGATGATGGCGCTACGCGACAGGGTCGGCACCGCGATCGTCATGATCACCCATGATCTCGGTATCATCGCAGAGATGTGCGACGAGGTGAACGTGATGTATGCGGGCCAAATCGTCGAGCAAGCCAACGTCTTCGACCTATTCGACCGGCCATCGCATCCCTATACGCGCGGACTTCTCGCATCGATCCCGAAGGCGACGGAAAAGCGCTCGGCGGAACGCATGAACAGCATTCCGGGTGTGGTGCCCAACCTCGCCAAACTTCCCACGGGCTGTCGTTTCAATCCCCGATGCGGGGACGCGATGCCCATCTGTCGGGTGCAGCAACCCGGACTGACGGATCTCGGCAATGGTCACAAGGCCCGCTGTTGGCTTCACGACAAACAGGGAGGAAAGCTGTGAGCGAAGTCCTCATCTCAACCGACGGGCTTAGCAAGCACTATCCTATCGGTACAAGTTTCTTCGGCCGACGGGATCAGGTGATCCGTGCCGTGGACGGCGTCAGTTTGGATATCTACGAGAGAGAGACATTCGCGCTGGTGGGCGAGTCGGGCTGCGGCAAGACCACGCTTGGCCGTGTCATGCTGCGGCTCCTCGACCGGACCGCAGGCACCGTGCGGTATCGCGGCCAGGACCTTCACGCGCTGAACGATTCAGCGATGCGGGCGATGCGCAAGAAGCTCCAGATCGTCTTTCAGGACCCGTTTGCCTCGCTCAATCCCCGGATGCGGATCAAGGACATTCTGGCCGAACCGCTGCGCACGCACCGCTTCGGAACAGAGGCCCAGATCGAGGAACGCTGCGGCGAACTGCTCGACATGGTCGGGCTGCGGCGAACCTTGTTGCGCCGTTACCCGCATCAGTTCAGCGGCGGGCAACGGCAGCGCATCGGCATCGCCCGCGCTCTCGCCAACAGCCCTGAATTCGTGGTCTGCGACGAGGCCGTTTCGGCGCTGGACGTCTCGATTCAGGCGCAGGTCCTGAACCTGCTCCGCGATCTTCAGGAGCAGCTGAAGCTGACCTATCTGTTCATCACGCACGATTTGAGCGTGGTTCGCCAGTTCGCTGACCGCGTCGGCGTGATGTTCCTGGGGCGGATGGTGGAGGTCGGCACGACGGAGGAGATATTTTCCAATCCGCGTCACCCCTACACGATGTTTCTAATTTCGGCGGTTCCGCGCGCCGATCCACATCAGCGGAACCGCGAAAAGCCGTTGCTGGTCGGCGACATTCCGAGCCCGATGAACTTGCCGACCGGATGTCGATTTCAGACGCGCTGTCCTTACGCTCAGGCGATCTGCAGGACGGAGGAACCGGCCCTGTCCGATCAGGGCGGCCGGCCAGTCGCGTGTCATTTTCCCCTGGGTCTGTGAGATTTCAAGAAGGAAGGAGCTGAGCGTGGATCTGATCGTTTCGCGAGACGGGGACGGCTGGCAGGCCACATTTGGAGACAAGCGCTGGCGCTGCGCCGTTGGCCGCGGCGGCTTGCATACAGACAAGGTCGAGGGCGATGGCGTCAGCCCCATGGGCCGTTGGCCGATCCGCCAGATTTTCTACCGGGCAGACCGGATGGCCAAGCCGACAACGCGGTTCCCCTGCCATGAGATCGACAGGTTGGACGGCTGGTGCGACGCCCCCTCGCACCCAGACTACAATCGCCAGGTGAAGCTACCCTTCGCCGCGAGCCATGAAGAGCTTTGGCGACAGGACGATCTCTATGACGTTGTTGTCGTATTGGGACACAATGACGACCCGCCGGTCGCCGGCGCGGGCAGCGCGATCTTTCTGCATGTCGCCCGACCGACCTATTCGCCGACTGCGGGTTGCGCCGCGCTCTCGAAAGAGGATCTGCTCGCCTTTCTGGCAATTGCCGAACCTACCTCGCATCTGTGCTTTCACCGTCGATCCGCATGATCTCGGTCAGCAGCCATCTCAGACACCCGCACCCGTTCCCATCCCGACCGCGCATGGGCTGCCTACTCTCACGGAGGGCAACGACGACGGTTTCCTGTCGGCTGAGAACGGCGTCCACGGGTTCGGCGATGCCGGTATTGCGGCCTCGCTCGACGACATGCAGACCTGGGAAACCCATATCGACGACCCGAGCTGCCTCTACAACCGCTTGTCGGCCCCGGTGACTTTTCGCGACGAATCTCCCGCCAGCTACGGGTATGGCCTGCGCTGGGATGACGTCGGCGGCATCAAGGTGACCGATCTTGGCAGCGGTCTGCGCGGCTTCAGTGGCTGCACGCGGCGGCGGAGCGGCTTTCGGTGGTGTTGATGCTCAACCATGACACCAGCACACTCTCGGCCGCCACAGCCCTTCTGGACGCGGCTCCCGGCCGCGTTACCAGTCCCCAGCCTGTCCGCGCCGAAGATTGGGACGGACTTTGACTGAATGACGAACAAGGGCTGGTCGTCATAACCGTTCAGGATCCGCCCGGCGTCAAGCTCCATTATGCGCCGTCGGCGGCAGGGGTTATGGTCACCGCAGACGGTGTCGCCCATGACCAAGGGCTCACGCTTCAAAAGGAAGGTCATGCGCCGCCAGAGCGAAAACCTAGACGTGGTCGCCCGCTCCCTTCCCCCTGTCAAATGGGCCGGCCGAGGCGGGATTGCTGGACGCTATTGGTCGGAGGAACTGGAAACCTATCTCGGGATCGAGACCCGCGACGGCGCCACCTACGCGGTCTTCGAAGGCATGTTGGGCACTGGTCCGATGGAGCCGATATATCCGCTCTCCGACGAAATCTGGACAATAACGACAAGGCGCTTGATGGACGCCGCCCCGCCTGGCGATTGGTCGGTTCAGGCCCATCGGGACGCAGGCGGTATCGTGACCGACCTGACCGTCGGCTGCTGGCTCCAACGAAAGATCAGCTACCAACGCGTTCGGTGATCGCACAAGCCTGCCGCGTGCAGGGCCTTGATGATATCGTCGGTCATCTTCTTGGTGTCGCCGTGCGGTTCGGGCCTGATGGCAGAATGACCGGCACTTTCACTCCCGACGGCCGAAACACAGAGTTGGTTTCGCGTTCATTTCTGTGCCGTTTCGTCGGCTTGCGCCTGCTTGCGGGCCGCTTTTGAGGCGATCAACTCGTCGCGCCGTTACGAGACAAACAAAAAGCCCGCGGACCTTTCGGTCTCGCGGGCTTTTTTTTGATTTGGTTGCGGGGGCAGGATTTGAACCTGCGGCCTTCAGGTTATGAGCCTGACGAGCTACCGGGCTGCTCCACCCCGCGCCATCTCGG